>REDX01000110.1 GCA_007695355.1 Planctomycetota bacterium | reverse complement strand
CAGTAACCGCCGTATACGATGAGTACGTACGGTGGTGTGGGAGGACGGCCCCCGCGAGGGGGCCTCCTACCCGATTGGTATCTGCGCCATCGTTACCGATGTTGCATGCCACGGTTTCCTTGTGTCTTTGTTTCGGTAGTATAGGCTGATTGGGTGAACAGTGGACAATCATTGAATCCTCATCTGGTCGCTCAGGGCACTGAGCAGATAGAAAAAGTTTTGGCCAGCCATTTGGATCTGGTAGAGCAGTCGCGGGCCGACTTGGCAGACTCGCAGCATCTGGCGCGGGTATTGAAGGCGGCGCATGCGCGGGTCGAACGCTGGATCGCTTTGCAGCAGCTCAATGCCCGCTTGAATCGATTGCGCCATATTGCCGGTGAGTCGCCGGCCGAGGTTGATCAGGATCTTTCGCGTACCGCCCTCCTGCGCTTGTCCGTAGAGGCGGGCCTGGATCTGCAGCGGGCGGCCAAGATTATTGATCGCGCCCGCCGCGAAGGCCTAGGGGCCTCCTCGGACGTTTATCATGCGGCTTCAGGGGAAGAGCCCCTCAATGGCCCCGAGGTGGGTCCCACTTAGCCCAGCGATGCAGATCAGCGAGAGGCAGGCGAAAGCGATAATGAGCAGCAGTCGCCAGGGCCCAATGGCGGTAATTGGCGCATCGCTTTCCATGCGCAGCTTTCCGCTGAGGTAGACACTGATGACGCCGGCGATGGCCGCCCAAATGGCGAGGGTGGTGGTACGATCGATCAGCCCCCAGCCAAGGACGAGATCGGTAATGTAGAGAAACTTAAAGGCGGCAGCGATTTCAATAAGGCCGCCCACCACCTTGAATTCGTTCATCCAGGCGCCGGCGCCGGGCAGCCGGGTAAGCAGGCGTGGGCTTAAGGCGAGGAAGAAAAAGGGGATGGCGATGACTGCCGCGTAGACACTCATGCCGATAATCGCGGCGCTCCACATGCCAGTCAGCATGGCAGTACCCAGGACCAGCCCGGCAAAGGGCGCGGTGCAGGTAAAGCTAATAATGGCGAAGGCCAAGCCCATCATGAGGGCCCCGCCATAGCCGGCGCGCCCACCGCCGATATTGGCCATACCAGCCGGCAGGCGGAGGAAAAAGAGGCCTAAGAGGGATGCCCCGAGAACCAAGAAAAGCAGACCGATGATCAGATTGGTCATCCAATGACCGGCAATATAAGCCGGGTTACTGCCCACCAGGGCGGTAAAGAGAACGCCCACCAGCACGAAAAAGGCGAGAATACCAAAGGCATAGGTAGCGGCCAAGGGCAGGGTGCTATGGCCTTTTTCACCCTGCTTGGTGAAAAAATTGACGGTCAAAGGGATCATTGGGTAGGTGCAGGGCATAACCAGGGTGAAGAGGCCGCCGAGCACCGCCAGCAGCAAAAAGCCGCCCCAGCCACCGGCGGCGCCTACGCTATCGCCAATGCCGTCGATGGTCGCCGGCGCATCGCCTTCCCCGCCTTCAAGAAAGCCCACGAAGCGCTCGAGTTGTTCGCTATTTCCGGGGCGGAAGAAGGTGGCCCAGGCTTGGCCATCGCTGCCCGGCCGAGTGCGCACATAGAAGGGGCGGGTAAAGGTGCCAAATTGGTCGACCTGAAATTGGCCGAGATCAGCGTGCGGGGGATCGGTATTAATCGATAGCAGCACCAAGTTGGCAAAGGCCTCCTCAACCACCGGCACCTCAAAAACGGTGCGCTTCATAATCTGGCAATTGACGCAGGTGGGGCCGGTGAAATCAAGGAAGGCGGGCAGGCGCGCGGCTTCGGCGCGGCGCAAGAGTTCTTCTAGCTCGGCCCGGTTTTGGGGGCTGTACCAATGGCCCATTCGCAGGGGGCCGTCGCTGCTGCTGCTTGGCCTTGGCTTTGGCTGCTGGGGCTCGGTAGCGGCGGCGGCCGCTGCTGCCGCGGCATCGCCAACCGCGCCATTGCTGACGCTGGGCAGAGCCACTGCTACCACCTCGCGATCTACCGGCGCCAGACAAAGCTCATCATTGCAGGTCATGTAGGTCACCCATAGGGCGAGATCTATGGGCGCCCCATCGCCGGCGGGCAGTCGCACGGGCAGGCGCAGCTCCACCGGGCCGGCTTCATAAAGGGGGAAGACCCAGTCGAGAACTTCCTTGTCTTTGACTGCGGCATTGGCGCTGAGCTCACCAATGGCGGCAAGGGGCTGGCCGGGGGGGATTTCCAGGAGCGTCGGCCGTCCCATGCCGTCGATGCCCTGGCGCGGCAGATCTTTGCTGTAGAGATGAAAGGCTGAGCCCTCGGGGGGTGGTGGCACAAAGCGGGCAATCAGGATTGCCGTGCCGGCCTCAAGATTCACCTCGCTGAGGAAAATCGAGCCGGTGACGCCGGCCCCGGGCTGATTGCCGAAATCGGCGAGGTGCTGACGCGGTGCGCTGTCGTCCTCGCTGGCTGGATCGGATTGCGCTTCGGGCTTTTCTTCGTCCTTTTCCACGACCTCAGGGGCCGGAGCTGGGGCCGGCGGCTCGCCACCAAAGATGGGCCTCCGTTCGCCAAAAAGGTTCCCGCCCTCGCCGGCACTGAGACTACCCGCTAGCAGCAACGCTACGATCATGACCATGGGGCTTGATATCCAGGGTGTGTCCAAGCGGGCACAGCAATAGCGCATACGCATCTCCTACCAGCATACCCTCATCCGCGGCGCCGCGTTAGCAAGCCACGCCGATAGGAGCCGTGCGGCGGCGCCAGAAAAGCGCCAAGCGAGATCGCTTCCCCAGAGCTGCGCAATCGTCTCGCTGGGAAAACCATCGTGATCATCGGCGGGGGCGAATAGCAGGACGGCTCAAAGCTTGCCCCCCGGGATCGCCGATCCAATGGCGGGAAGCTAAGGCCAAAAACCAGGGGAAACCCGCTGCGCGGGTGCTGCTTTCTAAGGCCGATCTGGAGATCGGCGCTCCCGGGGAGCCCTTAGCTTCCCGCCATTGATCGCCGATCTCCAGATCGGACAGCAAAAATGCCCTGAATAGGGCGCTTTTTGCGCTAAAAGTATCCACCGCGAAGCGGGGATTCCTTACCCAAGGCGAGCTTTGCGCCGCCTTGGGCTGAATAGGAGCTCGCAGGTGAACCTTCGCTGGGTGGTTATCAGATCACACGATGAGATTGATAATTTTCCCCGGCACCACGATGACCTTGCGCAGCTGCTGGCCGGCGATGAGAGCCTGTACCTCGGGCAGGGCGAGGGCGGCGGCTTCCACTGCCTTGGGGTCGTTAAGGGAGGCATCGAGGCAGATGCGCGCCCGCACCTTCCCCTTGACCTGCACCGGGTATTCGATCTCCGCTGCTTGCAGCTGCGCCTCGTCCCAGCTCGGCCAGCCGGCGGCGTCGAGTTCGCAGCCGCCGCCAAAGCGCGCCCACAATTCATGGCAGATGTGCGGGGTCATCGGCGAGAGCAAACGCAATAGCACGCGATAGGCCCAGGCAAAGACCGGAGCCGAGAGCTGATCGGGTTTGAGTTGATTGGCCAACTCCATGCAGCTGGCAACCACGGTATTAAAGCCGAAGTCAGTCTCCATGGCGGTGGTGGCACGCTTGATTGCGGCGTGGGTTTTGCGCACGCAGGCCTCATCGGCGGCGTGTTGGCCATCGCTGGCTTGGCCTGAAAAGGGGGCGGCCCCGTCGATGAGGGCGCCGTGATCGTGGCCCAGGGTCCACACCCGGCGCAGGAATTTAAAGCAGCCGCTCACCGCCTGATCGTTCCACAGCAATTCCTTTTCCGGCGGAGCGGCAAAGAGAATGAAGAGGCGGGCGGTATCGGCGCCGTAAGCATCGATAAGCAGCTGGGGATCAACCCCATTATTTTTGCTCTTCGACATTTTCTCGACCCGGCCCACGTCGACGGCGGCGCCGCTGGCCTTGAGGGTGGCCGAGACCACCGCGCCCTTATCGTCGCGCAGCACGTCCACATCGTCGGCGTAGTGATAGATCCGCTTGCCATCGGCGCCCAGGCTGGAATAGGTTTCCTTAACCACCATGCCCTGGCAGAGCAGGCGCTTAAAGGGTTCGCGCACCTGAGAGTAGCCCATATCGCAGAGGGCTTTTTGGAAAAAACGGGCGTAGAGCAGGTGCATGCAGGCGTGTTCGATGCCGCCGATATAAAGGTCCACCGGCAACCAGTGGTCTACCCGTGGACGATCCAGGGGCTCGGGCGCATCGGCGCAGGCATAACGGGCAAAATACCAACTCGACTGGACGAAGGTGTCCATGGTGTCGGTTTCCCGACGCACCGCCTCATCGCCCTTTTGCGAGCGAATGGTGAGGGGCTTGCCCTGGGCATCGGTGCTGCTCCAGCTGCTATGCTTGGCGAGGGGATTGCCGAGGCCATCGAAGGTCACGTCATCGGGCAGGCTCACCGGCAGGTCCTGCTTACCTAGGGGCACGGCGCCGGATTCATCGCCATAGACGAAGGGAATAGGATTTCCCCAATAGCGCTGACGGCTGAGGCCCCAATCGCGGTAGCGATAGGTGGTGCGGTGGCGGCCATGGCCTTCGGCCTGCAGCCAATCGGTAATCGCCTGCTTGGCCGCGAGGGAGTCAGAACCGCTAAAGGCGCCGGAATCCACCAGCACCCCGGGATCAACCCAGGCCGCCTCGAGATCTGCCGTCGGATCCTGATCGGGGCCGAGGATTACCCGTTTAATCGGCAATTGATGGGCCTGGGCAAAGGCGAAATCGCGGCTGTCGTGGGCTGGCACCGCCATTACCGCACCAGTGCCGTAATCGGCGAGGACGAAATTGGCGATGTAGATGGGCACCGCTTCGCCATTGGCGGGATTGATCGCATAGGCCCCGGTAAAAACGCCCTTCTTGGGGGCATGCTCGCCGGTGCGCTCATCGGCGCTGAGGCCCTGAAGCTCGGCGCGCAGGGCTGCCACCGCTGGCGCCTGGGCCGGGGTCACCAATTGATCGACCAGGGCATGCTCTGGCGCCAGCGACATAAAGGTAACGCCGAAGAGGGTATCTGGACGGGTGGTATAGACGGTGATTTTGGCGTCCATGCCCTGGACCGCGAAATCGATATCGGCGCCGGCGCTCTTGCCAATCCAGTGCCGCTGCTGGGTGCGCACGGCCTCGGGCCAGCCGGCGAGGTGATCGAGTTCGCCGAGCAATTCTTCGGTGTAGGCGGTGGTGCGCAAAAACCACTGCGGCAGTTCTTTTTGAATTACCGGAGTTCCGGTGCGCCAACACTTGCCATCAACCACCTGTTCATTGGCGAGGACGGTATTGAGACCGGTGGACCAATTAACCAGGGAGGACTTACGGTAGACCAGGCCCTGTTCCACCAAATCCAAGAAGAGCTGCTGTTCGCGGTGGGCATAGCCGGGATCGGAGGTGGCGAACTCCCGGGACCAGTCGTAACTAAAGCCCATCCGCTTGAGCTGCGCGCGCATATAGGCGATGTTTTCATAGGTCCACTTACGCGGATGCTCACCGCGATCGATCGCCGCCTGCTCTGCCGGCAGGCCAAAGGAGTCCCAGCCCATGGGGTGCAGGACGTGCTTGCCGCGCATGCGCATAAAGCGGGCCACCGCATCGCCGATGGAGTAATTGCGCACGTGTCCCATGTGTAGCTTACCGGAGGGGTAAGGAAACATCTCAAGAACATAATAGCACTGCTCGCGGGGGAGATCGTCGCGGGCGGCGTAGGACTGATTTGCTTCCCAATGCTGCTGCCACTTGGTTTCAATGGCCTGGGGATCGTAGGCGGGAATGCTCATGGGGGCTCCGGTCTGGGCTGAACCTTCGAAAAGGCTCAGGACCGTAGCGCTTCGATGCGTTCTGCCAAGGACCGCCCGGCTCAGCCCCCCAGGGCGGCGCAAAGCTCGGTTAATTCATGGCTAACCCCATGGCCTTGTGGATGCGCCACGATTGCAGGCGCGCGACGGCCCATCTTTTAG
>REDX01000304.1 GCA_007695355.1 Planctomycetota bacterium | reverse complement strand
AGACGGCCAACAACTCGATCATGGCGCACTTATCGACTGTATCTTAGCCGCCGGCGTATCGACTGCCGAAACCGTGAGTGATATCTCTGGCCGCGGCGTTGGCATGGACGTGGTTAAGCGCGCGATTCAACAAGCCGGGGGTAAAATCACCATCGACACCACGGCTGGTAAGGGCAGCCTCTTCCGTATTGCTTTACCGAAATCGGTGACCACCCAAATTGGCATGGGTTACTTCGTGCGCAGCGGTGGAGAGCTTTTCATCCTTGACCTCGAAGCTGTGCAAGAAACCTTCCATCAGGTCAAAGCTCCCCAGCATACCCCAGAACAGGTAAGCTTCATCCAGCGCCGGGGCAGAACGCTACCGGTCATTAACCTTTCGCATCAATTAGGCTTGCGCACAAGCCAAACAGCTGCAATCGCGATCGCCACCGAGGTGAATAATCGAGACTGTGCTTTGCTGGTTGAGGAAGTTGTCGGCATCAAGCAGATGGTTAAGCTACCCTTAGATTTACCGGGCCAGCACCATCTTCCCTACCAAGGGGTAGCCATGCAGGGAAACGGCCAACTTGCGCTTATCTTGGATCTTGCCCGTCTCTGTCAGGCAGCTCATCAGGATCATTAATTCCATGATCGGTAGTGCCCTGATCGGTGCTCCATCCGGGGCGAGAAAGCGTTACCGCCTCGGTATCAAGATCAACCGGATCGATATTCTCTAGGGTTTCAGCCATCGGATCCACCGGACGCAATCCCCGCCGCATCCACCATATGATCTGGGCACTCAGCATCACAAACAGCAACCACGTCAATGCCAGCCAGACTGTCGGAGCCCTTGTTGGCCGGTAGAGCATACGCCGTGCTGTAATCTTGAGGGGATCATCAATGGACTGAGACTGCCATAACGACTGCTGAGGTATAAAACTGAGCCGGAGCCACCAGGTAAGGGCTCGATACCATTCGTCGGAGAGCGCACCGCGCAAAAGGGCCATTTCGCGTGGGTGAAGATCTTGCTGACGAGTTAACTTTTCTTGCAATTCATAGCGACTTTCTAACCACTGACCTATGGACTGCATGGTTGCTTGCAAATGGCGATCATTGACTGGATTAAAGGACCTCCCTGAAGAGGCGATCAGCTGGCTAAAGCGCAGATAGAGAACGTCTGACTGAACGCGACTTCCATCCCAAAGAGTGATAAAATCTTGAGTGAAACTATCTACCGCGGCATGGAAGGGAGCCAGTAACTCTTCAAACGTCTGAACTTCGCCCAACCATTCTTTATCACCTTCCGGCGGTATCCGATCGAACAAAGCATAGAGGATCCCTAGTGGCAGGCGCGGCTGCTGCAAACGCCATGACAACCAAGTCCTCAAACCGACACGCAACACTGCCGGCTCAACACTCCAGCCGCTTTCTTCCAAAATTCTCTCTTGTGCCAGAAACCGAGCGATGTGCCCGTCCTGGCTATGCGGGCCTATGTCGTCCAAGGCTTTGGTAACCAATGCCAAACGTTGATCGGAACTCATGCTAATCCAGCGGGCACGCTCCATCTGCAGTACCGGATCCCGTTGACTGCGTACATCCCATTGCCGGACAAAGATCAAGCCACTGCCCAGCAACATCGCTGCAACAGCGGTAATCACCAATGGATTACGGGTCATCCACTTCATCGCCGTAATCCTCGTTGATGCAGCATCCAAGCCGCACTAATAACCAATAGCAGTGATACAAATCCAGCCAATCGCCACCGCGCATCCTGCCAACCATCCCCCCACCAAGCAAAATGGTAAAGCAGCGCGAGGCATAAATATCCAGCGAGTGCGACCGGCACCAAACATTGGGCCCACCAACTCCACCAGACAGGAATTGGAATCACCGAATAGCTACGCAAATGATCAGCCAGGCCGCGGAGTCCAAGCCGCTGGTTTACGAGGACTAAAAGCAGGAGGCTCAGTCCAGGTAAAGCCAAATAGCGCAGGCTATCAAATATAGCCATCCATAGAAATAAGCCCTGTCGATGGGCAAAAACAAGACAAGAAAGCAAACCAATCAACACCACCGCATTGCGCGCATCAGAGGCAGAACAACCATAATCACGTTCCCAGGCTCCTGCCACCACGCGTAAGAGGTAGCTTGCCGAAAGGCAGCTCCAAAAGAAAAGAAAAGAAAGGCCAATGGCCGCCAAAAGGTGGCCAAGCCAGCCTTCGCCACCAGCAATAAAAAGTCCTTGGGGCAAACCAAACAATAGTGTCTGGAGAGGTGCACGTAAGTCGTCGAGGGAAGGCCCCGCCAGGACCAATCCACCGATACTCAACAGTACACCTGAGGCAAACAGCCAAGCTAAAAAAGCGCAGCCACCAAGGCCGAGAGCCCAAAGGGCACCGGCAAAAACATCGCTGCCTTGGGAGCGCCGCAATGCAGACTGGCCCAACAGGGCGGCGCCCAAGGCTGCCCCGCAAAAAATCCAGGAAATAGCCTCTACCACCATGGCCAGATAGGAAGGCGAGCTGCCAGCCCAAAGATCTGGCGGCGCAGTAAAGGGCATTACCGGCCAAAATTGCATCAACCCTAAACCCAGGAGGGCACTGCCAAACATGCCGATAACAAGGGCTATGCAGTAGGGCCGAAAACGCTCATCGGGCCAAGCGATAAGGCGATGGATAAGCAGCCAGATCAACACACCGATCATCAAAACTCCCCCCATGGGGAGCATCGCGATTGAAGAAACTCCGGCAGCATTGCCTTCGGGATCGGTAAGCAATTCCATCATTGCACCAGAGCCATGCCCCGTCCACAGAGCTGCACCGCCTATCATCGCATGGGTCAAACCGTCCAGTAAAATGGCCAAGCTCCAAATGCTCAGCATCAACAGCAGCATGCCGAATACGAGACATAATAAGCTTTGCAGATGACCCCAGATGGCCATGTGGCGCGAAATACGCCGCAGACTGGCGGCTGGCGTTCCCCGCAGGGTAAGGCTGCAGGCCAAGTCGAATGCCAGCAGCGGCACCGCAAGAAGCAGCAGAGCAAGCAGCCAAATAAATAGGATGCCCCCGCCGAAACGCGCCACCGCCTCTGGCATTAACAGTGCCAACGGGAAGAGGTACACCACCCCGATCAGCGTCCACCACGGAACCCGTAGTGCAGAGCCTATGCCATCCAGCCATCGCATAGCCGCAGCATGAGCGAGGCGGAGAGCGCAACAAGGCACCTTAGACCCTCAGGGTTAGTCTAGCGGCTAGGCCCCATCGGCGATGGAACCTGCTGTCCGGCCTTGCCTTAAGCGCTAGGCTCGCATTATACCGCCTTCGATGGGCGATGGTCGCCCATTGATTTCAGTGGCAGGAACGGAGCAACGGCCCTTTCCATACCACAGCCCGTAGATGCACTGCGGGCTGTGCTATGGACAGGTTCTTGCCCCGACTGCCGCAGCACGAGCCCGACCAGCGCTGGGAGTACCCTGGCGCTGCGGCTAGGCAGTTTGTACAAGGAATCCGTACATGGATCGCGAAGCGAACCTCTCCGCCCTCAACATGCATAAGCACACCGTTGAGGTGCAAGTTGGCACCCAAACCCTCTCCTTTGAAACCGGTTACATGGCCAAGCAGGCCGCCGGCGCGGTAGTTGTCCGCACTGGCGACACCATGGTCCTCTCCACCGTCTGCGACGGCGATCCCCGCCCCGGCCAGGGCTTCTTCCCGCTGATGGCGGATTACCGCGAGAAGGCCTATGCCGCTGGCCGCATCCCCGGCAATTTTTTTAAGCGCGAGGCCCGTCCCTCAGACCACGAAACCCTTACCTCTCGCCTCACCGATCGCCCCCTGCGCCCGCTCTTCCCTGAAGGGTACATGCGCGACACCAACTGCTCGAGCTTTGTCATCTCCTTCGATCAGGTGAACGAAAGTGATGTCATGAGCATGAACGGGGTGAGCGCCGCCCTGCACATTTCGAAAATCCCCTGGAACGGCCCCATTGGTGCCGTGCGCATTGGCCTCATCAATGATGCCTTTGTGGTCAACCCTGAGATTGAACAGCGCAAGGACTCTGCCCTTGATCTGGTGGTCGCCGGCACCGCCGACGGCATCGCGATGGTTGAAGCCGGGGCCAGCGAAATCAGCGAAGAGCGCATGGTTGAGGCCCTCTTACTCGCCCACGCAGAGATTAAGAAAATCTGTGCAGCGATTGAAGAATTGCGGGTCAAGGCCGGCGTTGAGAAGGTTCCCTTCGTCCCCGCCGAGCCCAATCCCTGGATTGCCAAGATTCTCAAATCCCATCGTGGCGACATCGAAGCTGCCCTCGGCATCCGCGCCAAGCACGCCCGCTACGACGCCATCTCGGCCTGTAAGAGCGCGGTGGTTGCCGCCCTCGCCGGCGACGACGAAGAATTGGCCAATGAGATCAAAGCCGCCTTTAGCGGTGCCAAGGACGAAGTATTCCGCGAGCTCATCCTTCAAGGCAAGCGGGTTGACGGCCGCGACACTAAGACCGTGCGCCCCATCGTCATCGATCTCGACGTGTTGCCCCGCGCCCATGGCTCTGCAATATTTACCCGCGGTGAAACCCAGGGCCTGCTGGTCTGCACCCTCGGCACCGCCGACGACGAGCAAATGATCGACGGCCTTAAGCCCAAGTACTTTGAGAAGTTTCTCCTGCACTACAATTTCCCCGGCTTCTCAGTTGGCGAAACCGGCGGCCGCCCAGGCCCCGGACGCCGCGAGATTGGCCACGGCGCCCTGGCTCGCCGGGCCCTGCTTCCGGTGCTCCCCGATAACGATGTCTGGCCCTATACCATACGGATCGTTTCTGATATTACCGAGTCCAATGGTTCTTCCTCCATGGCCTCGGTCTGCGGCGGTTCGCTGTCGATGATGGCCGCTGGCGTGCCGATCAAGGCGCCAGTGGCTGGCATTGCCATGGGTCTGGTCAAGGAAGGCGATCGCTACGCCGTTCTCACCGACATTCTCGGCGACGAAGATCATTACGGCGATATGGACTTTAAGGTCTGCGGCACGAGCAAGGGCATTACCGCCCTGCAAATGGACATTAAGATCGACGGCCTCTCGCCGGAACTGATGTCTGAGGCCCTGGCCCAGGCCCGCGATGGCCGCCTTCATATTCTGGAAGTGATGAACGAGCACATCGCCACCCATCGCGATCAACTCAGCCCCTTTGCACCCCAAATCGTTCAGGTGCAGATCGACCCCGAATTTATCGGCAAGATTATCGGCAAGGGCGGTGAAACCATCCGCCGCATCCAAGAAGAAACCGGCGCCAAGCTTAATGTCGACGACGATGGCATTATTACCATTGCCTCCCCCGATATGAAATCCATCGAAGCTGCCAAGGGTTGGATCTCGGACCTCACCGAAGCCCCCGAAGAAGGCAAGACCTACCGCGGTACGGTGACCAGCGTCAAAGATTTCGGCGCCTTCGTCGAATTCTTGCCCTCCACCGAAGGCCTGGTGCATATCTCTGAGTGGACCTGGGAACGGGTGGACACCATGGAAAGCGTGGCCAAGGCCGGTCAGCAGATTGAAGTCAAGCTGCTGGAAGTTGACCCGCGCACCGGCAAATTCCGCCTCTCGCGCAAGGCCCTGTTGGAGAAGCCCGAAGGCTACGTTGAACCCGAACGCGCGCCCCGCCGCGAAGACGGCGATCGCCCTCCTCGCCGCGATGGCGACCGTCCGCCCCGTCGCGACGGCGATCGTCGCCCACCCCGCCGCAGCTAAAGCAGCATCGGCAAAGGCGACAAGATGGCGCTTAAGGCGTCACCTCATAAAAACCCCAGGCGCAACCATGCGCCTGGGGTTTTTTATGGGCGCCTCTATAAACTCACCAAATAAGGCCAACCTGGGACTGGCGCAGTAACCGGTTTACCGGCATCCTTTGCAACGGCCTCACGTCGTCGCTAGGCTTCCTCCTTTCATCAAAGGAGGATCTATGTCATCATATCGG
>REDX01000137.1 GCA_007695355.1 Planctomycetota bacterium | reverse complement strand
AGACGGCGTTGTGCGGCAAGGATAGGTTGCAGGATTTCTGGCGCAGACCACTAGGCCCAGGCATCAAGCCGGCCGCGCATGGCCAGCCAAGCTTCGGCAGGCACGCTGGCGCCGCTGACTTGGACCACTGCCGCTGCCGCCTGGGCCCCCATTTCGCCACATTCGTGCAGGGGCAGGCCACGCACCAGGCCGGCCAGAAAACCAGCGGCCCAGGTGTCACCGGCACCGGTGGTGTCGAGAACCTGTGCAACCGGCGCTGCGGCAACGTGCATCTCATTGGCCGCGGAACGGATCCAAGCCCCGTCGGCGCCGACTTTGACCACCGCGATAGTGCAGCGCTCGGCAAGGAAGCGCAGGGCCGCCAGTTCATCGCCCTCGGGCAGGAGGGCTTTGGCCTCATCTTCATTGGCAAAAACCACGTCCACTTGGCCATCAAGCAGGCCCAAAATCAGATCGCGATTGGCCTGCACCACCTCGAAGGAGGCAAGATCGAGGGCCAGACGGGCGCCGGCCTCTTTCGCTGCGCTGGCGATGGCCTGGGTTAACTGATGATTAAACAGGGTGTAACCTTCGAGCATCACCACCTCGGCCCCGACAAACCAATCCGCCTGCACCGCCGCCGGATCCAAGGCCACCGCAGCACCCAGGCAGGTACGCATGGTGCGCTGGGCATCGGGGGTGACCAAGCTCAAAACATGGCCGGTGGCCAGATCGCAGGTTTGTAAACGGGGTTCGCAGGCACAGGCTAGCAGACCTTGACGGAATTGCTCGGCATAGGCATCGGCACCAACGGAACCGACAAAGGCGCTGCTGACGCCAAGGGCGCTAATTGCCTTAGTGGTATTGGCGGCGGCACCACCGGGGACGCACTGCGGCTGTTTGCCGCTGGCAGCGATAATCGCCTGGATCTCTTCAGGGCTGCGGTATTCCATGCCGCCCTTAGCCCCGGGCACATGGGCCCCTAAGAAATCGTCATCGACATGCAGGATTAAATCCATGAGGGGTGATCCCACCCCAACCACGGCCACCTGCTGTTGCGCACTATCGCTCATTGCGTCCGTCCTCTCTTGGCAGCTGTCAAATGCAGGCGGGGAGCCTATGAGCACCGAAGGCCATACAATACTTCACCCTTGGCGACTCCCGTGGCGACTCCGGGTGATCGCCTTTTCGATTTCCACCACCAGGAAGAGGCCAATGGCTGGCAGCAGGCACCACAGCCAATCGCTAGCGGAAAGGGTGTCGGCGCCGAAGAGCCAATGCATGGCCGGCAGGTAGGTAAAGAGCATTTGCGCCAGGATGACCACCGCCACCGCCACCAAGACCGGACGGCTGCCGAGCAGGGCTTTGATGGAGAAGGATGAGCCAGTAATAAATCGCGTATTAAAGAGGTAGAATATCTCAAAGAGGACCAGGGTGTTTACCGCCATGGTTTGGGCATGGGCCAATTCATAACCCCAACCGCGGGCAAGAATAAACATACCAAAGGTACCAAAGCCGATAATCGCCGATACATAGGCAATGCGCATGAGGAAATAGCCATCCAGCATACTGGCCTTGGGCGAGCGCGGCGGGCGCTCCATAATATCCTTTTCCGGCGGCTCAAAGGCCAGGGCGAGGGCGAGGGTGACGGCGGTAATCATATTCACCCAGAGAATCTGGCCGGCGGTGAGAGGCAAAGAGCGACCCAGGGCAATGGCGCTGAGTAGGGCCAGGGCTTCGCCACCATTGGAGGGAAGAATGAAGAGGACCGCCTTGCGCAGATTATCATAGACCGTGCGGCCTTCGCGCACGGCGGCGGTAATCGAAGCAAAATTATCATCGGTGAGCACCATATCGGCGGCTTCTTTGGTTACCTCGGTGCCGGTAATGCCCATGCCGACACCGACATCGGCGCGCTTAATCGCGGGGGCATCATTGACGCCGTCGCCGGTCATCGCCGCCACCGCGCCATTGGCCTGCAGGGCGGTAACCAGGCGCAGTTTGTGCTCGGGCGAGACTCGGGCATAGACGCTGCAGCGGGCCACCCACTCGCGCAGCTCGGCATCGGAGGCGATCTCTAATTCGGCACCGGTATGGACCTCATCATTTTCAATGCCGATTTGGCCAGCGATGGCCTTGGCAGTGAGTTTATGGTCGCCGGTAATCATTATCACCCGGATGCCGGCGGAGTGACATTCCTTCACCGCTGCAATGGCTTCATCCCGGGGGGGATCAATAATGCCAACTAAACCGGCGAGGGTTAAGCCCCCTGCCACATCGGCCATCTCGAGGCTATTCGGAATCTGATCCAGATCCTTATAGGCGATGCCAAGAACGCGCAGACCGCGGCCAGCCTTGGCTTCCAGGCGCTGATCCCAATCGGCGCGCTGCAGGGGCTGCGGACCATCGGGGCTCAATTGATCTTGGCAGCGCTCCAGAAGTTGATCGGGGGCGCCCATAATGCAAATGCGGGCCCGGCCATCGCCCCAGGTCACCATTCGGGCCGAGAATTTATGCTCGGACGAGAAGGGAATATTATCCAGGGTGGGGTGCTGTTGACGAAGCTTTTCGCGATCGAGGCCCAGCTTCATGGCCGCCACCAATACCGCGCCATCGGTGGGCGCCCCCTCCAATTGGAAGCGGCCCTCTTCCTCTCGGAGATGGGAATCGGTGCACAGCATGCCGATGCTTAATAACTCTTGGGCATCCGTGGCGCTGGTGGCATCGATCTCGCTGCCATCGCGGCTTAAACTACCGCGGGGCTCATAACCGCCGCCGCTCAAGGCGTAGGCGTGGGCGCCAACCATGGCATCGGTGACGGTCATTTCATTGCGGGTGAGGGTGCCGGTTTTATCGGAACAGATAACGGTTACCGAGCCCAGGGTGTCCACCGCCGGCAGGGCGCGAATAATCGCATGGCGCTGGGCCATACGGCGCACGCCAATGGCTAAGGTAATCGTCATAATTGCTGGCAGGCCTTCGGGGATGGCGGCAATGGCCAGGGCCACGCTGGCGATAAAAATCTCGCCCACCGCCATGCCCATAACCAGATTGCCATAGCCAAAGGCGAGGGCCGCGACACCAAGAATGGCGAAGGAGAGGAGATGGCCAAAGTGATCCATCTGCTTGAGCAGGGGCGTGGTAATGTGCTCGACATTGCCCAGCATCTCATTAATGCGGCCCAATTCGGTGGCGGCACCAGAGCCCACCACCACGCCCTCGGCCTGGCCAAAGGTGACCAGGGTGCCGGAAAAGGCGAGGCAGAAGCGATCGCCCAATTCCGCATCCGCGCTCACCGCCTCCACCTGCTTTTCACTGGCCACCGATTCACCGGTGAGGATGGCTTCTTCAATGCGCAGATCGCGACTGCTGATCAGACGCAGATCCGCCGGAACCTTTTCGCCGGCGCGCAGGAGAACGATATCGCCAGGCACCAGATCCTCGGCATTAATCGTGATCTCTTCACCATCCCGGCGCACGCGCGCTTCGTGGGAGAGCATGCCGCGGATGGCATCGAGTGCACTTTCCGCTTTACCTTCTTGGATAAAACCAATCAGTGCATTGAGGAAAACCACCGCCCAAATAACGATGGAATCCACGAGTAAGCTGGTGCTTTTTTCTGGATCGCCGAGGAAGGCCATAGCCCCGGTCACCACGCCGGCAACCATGAGAATATAAATCAGGACATTATGAAAGTGGGCGAGGAAGCGCAGAAAGGGCCCGCGGCGGTGGCGGGTGGGCAGGCGATTAGGCCCCACCTCCTCTAAACGCTTGGCGGCCTCGGCGGCACTCAGGCCTTGGGCGCTGGTGTCATTCTGAGACAGGGATTCTTCCGCGGAGAGAGCATGCCAAGGCTGATTCATCGAAGGTTCTTTCTCAGGGTTCAAGGAGGATCACAAATTTGGCGGGTGAGAGGGCCGGAGGCGAACTAGGCCATGGCGCATTGAACATCCGGTGCCGCGCCGTACCACCAACGCTTCAACCTAGCCGCCCAAGGATCCTAACATGAGCGATAGCCTGCATCAACCACCATCGGCCCTGCGCGATCGCGCGCACATTAACTCTATGGATCAGTATGCCCAGTGGTATGAGCGCTCCCTACGCGATCCCGATGGCTTTTGGGGAGATATGGCCCGGGCCCATCTACACTGGCAACACGATTTTGGCGCAGTTCAGGACTGCGACCTGCAGGAAGGGCAATTGGCGTGGTTTCTCGGCGGCAAGCTTAATGCCTGCGAAAACTGCCTAGACCGCCACCTCGCCAGCCGCGGCGATCAGACCGCCATCCTTTGGGAGGGCGATGAACCCGGCGATGTAAGACGCCTGAGCTATCGCGAACTGCAGCGCATGGTCTGCCGCCTGGCCAATGTGCTGCGCCACCGCGGGGTGCGTAAGGGCGACCGGGTGGCCATTTATATGCCGATGATTCCCGAGGCCGCCGCCGCCATGCTGGCCTGCGCCCGCTTGGGCGCCGTGCACTCGGTGGTCTTCGCCGGCTTTAGTGCCGAGGCCCTGCGCGACCGCATTAACGATGCCCGCTGCGTGGCTGTGATTACCGCTGACGAGGGTTTACGCGGGCGCAAGGTGATCCCCCTCAAGCGCACCGTCGATGAGGCGGTGATGGCCTGCCCCAGCGTGCGTCATGTCTTTGTCACTAAGCGCACCGGCTCCAAAGTCCCCTTCTTCCCACCCCGTGATATATGGCTGGATGAGGCCATGGCCGCCGAGCGCCCCTACTGCCCGATCGAGCACTGCGATAGCGAAGACACCCTGTTTCTGCTCTATACAAGTGGCTCCACCGGCAGCCCTAAGGGCATTCAGCATACCACCGCCGGTTATCTTTTGGGGGCCATGCTTACCCATCGCTATGTCTTTGATTACCAAGAGGGCGACATCTACGCCTGCATGGCCGATATTGGCTGGGTTACCGGTCATAGCTATGTGGTCTACGGGCCTTTGGCCAATGGCGCCACTACGGTGATGTTTGAATCCATTCCCACCTATCCCGATAGCGGCCGCTATTGGGACGTGGTGGAACGCTTAGGCATTACTCAGTTCTACACCGCCCCCACCGCCATCCGGGCGATTATGCGCGACGGCGATGGGCCAGTTCAACGCTACAATCGCTCAAGCCTGCGCGTTCTCGGTTCAGTGGGCGAACCGATTAATCCCGAGGCTTGGAATTGGTACCATAACATTGTTGGCGAGGGCCGCTGCGCAGTGGTAGACACTTGGTGGCAGACCGAAACCGGATCAATTATGATCACCCCCCTGCCCGGAGCCACGCCCACCAAACCCGGCTCGGCCACCCTGCCCTTCTTCGGCATTGAACCGGTTATCCTTGATGAGCAGGGCCAGGAACTCAGCGGCAATGGGGTAAGCGGCGTACTCGCCATGAAGCGCCCCTGGCCGGCCATGGCGCGCACCATCCAGGGGGACCACCCGCGCTTCCTCGATACCTATCTCAAGCCCTTCCCCGGCTACTATTTCACCGGCGATGGCTGCCGCCGCGATGAGGATGGCTACTACTGGATTACTGGCCGCGTCGACGATGTACTCAATGTCTCCGGCCACCGCATGGGCACCGCCGAGGTGGAATCGGCCCTCAACTCGCATCCCGCCTGCGCCGAGTCGGCGGTGGTTGGCGCCCCCCACGAAATCAAGGGCACTGGCATCTTCGCCTACGTGATCCTGCGCGAAGGTTACGACATCACCGCCGACTTGATCGGAGAACTCAAAAACGAGGCCCGCCACCATATCGGCCCCATCGCCACCCCAGACTGGATTCTCATCGTGCCCGGTTTGCCGAAAACCCGCTCCGGTAAAATCATGCGCCGCATCCTGCGCAAAGTGGCCGCCAAGGAGACGGATAACCTCGGCGATACTTCTACTCTCGCAGACCCTGGCATTGTCACCCAACTCATCGAACTGCGCGACAAACTAGGCTAGTTGGGCCTGGCTGCTTACCTGGAAGAACTCGGCGATTGAGCGATGATCGACCTAGCCCGCATCCCTCACCAAAAGAAAGGTGGCGG
>REDX01000221.1 GCA_007695355.1 Planctomycetota bacterium | reverse complement strand
AAACCCAATAGTCGGCTGCAGCAATACCAACTGACCGCCCGTGGGCGCCGGGCTCAGGGAGGTTCCTAGTTTGCTAATCTCGACGGCGACTTCTGGGACCAATTCCCCGATGACCCCAAGGCCCCGGGTGGGGAATCAGCGGTGCCCTGAATGAGCCCGTAGGCGTGCTCAGTGACTAAGTGAGTGACCAAGTGCGCCGGCTCATTCTGGCTATGGATCAGCGGAGCAGCTAGAGAGCAGCGAACCTTAAAAGGCTTCTACGCTTTCTGCGGCTCAAGAGATTGGCCGCTGAAGACGCGGAAGGACGCTGAAGGGGGAAGGGAAGGGATGCTAGTAGGGTTTGAAGCCTTCTGCGCTTTTCTGCGTTTTCTGCGGCTAAAGGGATTGGCCGCTGAAGACGCTGAAGGACGCTGAAGGACGCTGAAAGGGGAAGGGCAGCTGCCAGGGCTTGACACTTTCTGCGTTTTCTGCGGCTCAAGGGATTGCGGGCGTTGAGTGCCAGCGGTGAGCCCAGCAGCAGCGTGTTCACATCTGCAGGAAGCGCTCCATCAGGATCGAGTGCAGATGGCGGCGGGAATCAAATACTCCGATGATCGTGACTGCGGTGCCATCGTACTCGTAGACGATGCGCCACGGGCGTTCTATGAGCTCGCGTATGGTGGTGATACCTTCTAGAAACAGTTCGGACACCACTCGTCCCCGCTCGGGAAACTGATCCAAAGTGGCGGCGCGGGTTTCTAATCGGTCCAGGATGCGCTCTGCGTTGTGTGGCGAGTCTGAAGCAATGAAGTCGACGATACCGAGCACATCCAGACGCGCGGGCTGCGACCAGGCAACCGGATACCGCTTCATGCCTGCTCTGCCAGCCGTTCTTTCAGGCGTGCCCGAGCCTCGGCGAAGACCTGCTTATGGGTGTAGGTTTTTCCGCTGGCGACGCTGTGCTTGGCAATGGCCACCAGCTTGAGCATGGCCAAGGCATCCTGGGTGCGCTGGTACGCGGCGGCGTCCTCAATGACCGCCGCCGATGCGCCCTTTTGGGTCACCAGGATCGGGCCAGCGCCGCCGCGAACCTCCTCAATAACCTGGGCGAGGTGGCTCTTCACATAACTCACGGACTGGGCGCGTACGGACATGACGACCTCCTTGGACCTCAATACGGTACTGAATTCAGACCCACAGGCAACTGGTAACGCTGGTGGGCCGAGGCTGACAGCCGACTGCGATACTATTCACATGAATTGGCAAGAATGCCATCGCCAGTTGTCTGGAATCTGACCCAACTGAATGAGGAGAATCCATGCGCGACTTCAGGCAGATTAGCGGGCAGCACCCAGCAGTAGATGGTCGGGTACGGTGGCCCTAATGGTGATGAGGAGATTCAACTGCCTGGGGAGCAGGGCCGGGTTGAGTTCGCCCTTGCGGATGAAGGCCATGATCTTGTGTTGGATGTTCAGTTGTCCGAATAGCCGGCGGTTTTGCAGGAAAATTTCCATCACCGCTGGGCTGATGACGGCACGGGCAAAGCTTCGGTCGGTTGACACCACAATAAAATGCTTCGAGAATTCGCGGTCCTCAAATTGGATGGCGGTTCGGGTAATGGCTTGAGCCAGTCTTGAGAAAAGGCCCTTGCGGGTGATGGTGAGTTGGGGGCAATTACAGGGCAATTCAACGATGGCCAGACTGTGAAAATAGTTTTGACGAGAGGATCCGCCGTGGCCACTGGGGCCTAGGCCACTGCCGGTTTCATAGCTATGTTCACCGAGAATCACTGTTTGATCGTCATAGCTGCCGCGCATGACATGGCGCATATGGCGGTTCGCGCCGCGGCTTAGGGGATCCAGAAAATGTAAAGAATTTGCCAAGTCATAGTCGGCGCCGGGGCTATAGGAGAGTCGCTGCTGCACAGCAAAAGTCTGAAGGGCCTCGCGGCGTTTGCGCACTTTGTGCTTTCCATACACAATTGCAGCGCCAAAAAAAGCGATTCCAGCAATAATGAGGAAAACGGGCAACATCACCAATAACCATGAATATTATCCTCCGCATGTCAATTATTGATCTGGATAGACAAGCATACGCTAGGACTACGGCCTCCCCTCGGCAAACCATTGGCAGGCGTGGTGGCCATCGATGGGGCTGAGCCCGGCCGGGGCTAAGGCACATAGCCGAGGGTCCAGGCCCCCTCGCCATGGATTATCTCTGGCCGGGCGGGCCGATGAGGGGTTTTGATGATCCGCATCAGTGCCTGCCCCGGGGCTGGCGCGAGGTGTAGGCGCGAAGGGCTCGGCCGGGATATGAAAAAAGCCCTGTAAGTAGTGCACTTACAGGGCTTTTTGTGGTACCCCCGCTTGGACTCGAACCAAGGACCCACGGATTAAGAATCCGATGCTCTACCAACTGAGCTACGGAGGCTGCTAGCGGCGCGCATGACGCTTACCGATGAGGCGGGGATGATGCAAAGGGCAGCTGGGGAGTCAAGGAGGAGGATCGGCAGGCGGGGGCGGGGGCGGGGGCGCAGGAAAGGGCCTACCCGCTTGGGGGCTGGCTCGTTGCGCCCACCCCCCTTTCGGGCCTTGGGGCCGGGGGACCGCGATCCCGGGGCCATTCGGGGATTCCTGCGGGGACCCTTTAGCTTTCCGCCTCACGATCGCGGCATTCGGCGGCGAGGGCGAGGAGAGCATCTGTCAGGGCTTCGCTGTCGCCGGGGCTGCGGCCCATGGCGCGGGCGGCATCGATTTCGTAGCCGCCTTCGGCAAAGGCGGCGGTGTGGGGCCAGTAGCCGGTCCAGCCATTGGTATTGGTAATGATCGCCACCGGGCCCGGGCAGCGCTGGCGCAGGTCGGCGGCCAGGGGGGCGAAGAGCTCGGTGGGCGAGGCGAGAAGGGTGAGGTCGCCAATGCGCCAGGCCGCCAGGTCCACCTCACGGCCGCCTAGGGTGAGGCTGCGGCTGGCAATGCGCAGGCGGCCAGGACAGGCGCCGCCGCTGAGGGCGCAAAGTTCCACCATGGCCGCCGCTGCCGCTCCCACCTGGTCGACTCCCCGGGGGTCGTCCTGGGTGGCGATCCAGGGGTGGATATCGCCGCAGGGGCCAAGGAGAAAATGGCCCTCAATCCCCGCCTCGGCAAGGCGCCGCTGGGCGGCACCGGGCCAATCCGCACTCACTAGGCTGCTGGTCTTGCCCAGCACCACCGGATGGCAGCCGTGGCTCCACAGACACCAAGTGCGGCCATTGAGGGGCTGGCGGAAGGTGAGTACGCTCAGGGTGGGGTCAGCCTGGGATTCAGGTTTCAAATCGGGATACTCGATGGGATTCCAGCACTGGGCCACGCTGCCATCGGCCTGCGGCACCCGGCGATTATAGCCCAGGCCCAGAGGCACCTGGCGCAGGCTAAGCTGCACCGGCACTAACAGACCAGCGGCGCGGGCGGCAACCTCAAGCACCGCAGTGCTAAGCCCAGCGGTATAGGCGCGGCGTGCCGCCCGCCCCCCATCGCCCTGGACGTGGGGCAGTACCGCGGCCACATCCTCGGCAATGCCGGCCTCGTCAAGCCAGGGGCCGGAGTGGGTGTGGCTGCAAGTAATAAGCACGCGCTCTAATGGCCAGCCCAATGCCGTGGCCACCTTAGAGCGCAGGTGCCGGGCGTGGCTGACTGAGATAATGCAGAGATCAAGGGTAATGATGCAGGCCGGCCCAAACCCATCGTCTAGTACCAAAGCCCGGGCATAGAGGGCGTCATGCACCCCGGCATTACCCGCAGGCAGGAATTGCTGACGAAAGTCGTAACCCAAGAGGGCGCAGTCTGATCCAGGACTTATGTCAATACTGGCAGAGCCAAGGCGCAAAGTAGTGGTCATGGACTGAGTCCATCATCTCTGGGGGCCTTGTCCAGCTAGTGTCTCATGCCAGGCAGCAGTGCCGGGTTAAATGGGAATGGTTGTTGACAGGCAGTTACGTGTTACTTAGTTTGGCCCTACTCTCTAAACTCTTTCAAGGATCAACCTATGAAAAGCTCGTGGACCATCGGTCAAAAACTGAGTGCCGGCTTTACCGGCTTAGGCCTTATTGTTCTCTTTCTCGGCGGCCTTGCCTTTTGGGGCTTAGCTCAGATAGAAATCGCAATCGACGAGATCGGCACCCGCAATCTGCCTAGTGTGGATGCGGTGCTGCACCTGGAAGTGGCCCTGGAAGAAGCCAATGGTGAATTGCGCACCTTACTGATTGCCGATGTCGATATGGAAATGCGACGCGGCGGATACGAGGGCCTAGATGCCGCCCAAGAAAGCCTACAAAAATACATTGCAATCTTTAACGATCTCCCGCGATCGCCGGAGATTGATGCCTATTGGACGCGTTTCTTAAACGAATTCCGAACTTGGGATCGTATCGTCGATGAATTGCAAGCAAACCATGGGGAAATTGATGCCATCGATATCCTCAATCCCGATCAACTCCGTGCGTATCTGCAACAATTCCGCGCTGATCACTATGCCCTTGAGCTGCAGATGGCAAACCTCCTGCTAACCGGTGCGGCCTCTACGGGCGGCGCCGATGCCACTGCCTGCGGATTTGGCCGTTGGCTCTCGACATTCAAAACCACCAATGCCACCGTACAAACCACCCTGCGAGAAGTCGTAACGCATCATAACCGCTTCCACGAAGCTGTGGCAAGCATACGCAAGGCACACGGCGATGGTGACCAAGAGGCTGCCCTGCAGGCCTTCCAAACGGTAATGATGCCCGCCGCCGAACAGGTATTCCAAGGCTTTAACCAACTCATTGCCGAGGCCGAACGGGTTGATGATCTGCGTGATCGCCTGGTTGACCGTACCCTGGGCGAACTGCGCGAAATTCAACGATCTGCCTTCGACTATCTTGAAACCATCGTCAAAGCCACTCTTGAACAAAGTAACACCCAAGTCAAAGCATCCATGGCCCTGGCCGCTGTCCTGGAGTGGACTGCCCTGATCAGCGGTATTATTGGCGTCCTTTTGGCGATTATTCTCGGCATCACCATTACCAAATCCATTACCAGCGCCCTGCGCCGCATTATCGCGTCGCTGAACGGCGGGGCCGAACAGGTTAACGGCGCCTCGGGCCAGGTATCCCAAAGCAGTCAGTCGATGGCGGAAGGGGCATCAGAGCAGGCGGCAAGCCTGGAAGAGACTTCGGCCAGCCTGGAAGAAATGGCCGCCAGCACCCGACAAAATGCCGATAATGCGGCCCAGGCCGACGGCATGGGCAAGGAAATGCTAGAAGCTGCCGGGCGCAGCCAGGAAGCCATTAAGCGACTGGTGGGTGCCATGGGCGAAATTCGCAGCGGCGCCGCAGAAACCGCAAAAATCATTAAAAACATCGATGAAATCGCCTTCCAAACCAATCTCCTGGCCCTCAATGCGGCGGTGGAAGCCGCCCGCGCCGGTGAAGCTGGCAAGGGCTTTGCGGTGGTGGCGGAAGAGGTGCGATCCCTGGCCCAGCGCTCGGCAGATGCCGCCCGTTCTACCGCCGATCTCATCGAACAAAGCCAGCAAAATGCCAATCGCGGCGCCCAGGTGTCATCGGAAGTGGAATCGGTTTTAAATGCCGTGGTCGATAATATCACCAAATCAGCGCAATTGATTAGCGAGATTTCTTCTGCCTCTAACGAACAAGCCCGCGGCATCGATCAGATTAATCAGGCGATGGCGCAAATGGATCAGGTCACCCAGGGTAATGCCGCCAATGCCGAAGAATGCGCTTCTGCGGCCGAAGAGCTCACCGCCCAAGCTCAGGAACTCCGCGATATGGTGCTAGTGCTTACGCGCATGATCAGGCGCGATGCCGCAGTTGGGGCGATGGAGTCCCGGCCGCGGCCGGCCCTAGCTTATCAGGCCAGCGCTCCGGCCCGTCTGCCGGCGCCAAAGCCACAATCCAAGCCCAGCCAAAAGCAGGCCCCGCAAGCGGCCAATCGGCCAACTAAGAAATCTGCCGAAGAAGCCATTCCCTTCGATGACTTCTAGTGTCAGGACACTAGCCAGATAAAACGTATAGCATAGGATAACCGGCCCAAGCTTTCAGTTTGGGCCGGTTATTTGTGTGCCAGGCATGGCACGTATCTCGGAGGGTGAAAGTCCCTCTTCGGACCC
>REDX01000084.1 GCA_007695355.1 Planctomycetota bacterium | reverse complement strand
CTCCAAGGCCTGCAGCACCCCGGCAAATGCCGCCTTGGGCTGCAATTCCCGGTCAAACAGCAGGGGATGATCAACCCGATCCTGCACCGGGAAATAATTGAGCCAACTGCGTCCGTCGTGGGTGTTCCACATGGTGACGCCGCTGATCACCTCGTGGTGGCGCAGGAACAGCGCGAATAATTCGCGGTAGCGCTGCCGTTGCTTTGCCGCCATCTCCTCGCTCAAGCCATCGGAAAAAATCTGATCTTCGGGTAAAAGGTCGCTCCCCGGTTGGCGCCAGGGGAGCACGCTCACATCCAACTCGCTGATATGCACCCGCAGCCCCAATTCGGCAAAGGCGACAATGCTGCGCTCGATCTCCGCGATGGGCGGGCCATCCACCTGCAAATGTGCCTGAATGCCAATGCCGTCCACCCGCACCCCCGCCTCCTGCAGGCGCTTTATCAAGCGCACGGCCCGAGAGCGTTTGGGCTCGGTTTCCAGGCCGTAATCATTGTAATACAATAAGGCCTCGGGATCGGCTTCTGCCGCTAGGCGGAAGGCTTTGATAATATACTCCTCACCCATTGCCTGGTACCAGGGGCTGGGGCGAAAATCATCCTCACCGGGGCCATCCACCAGGGCCTCGTTCACCACATCCCAGGCCTGCACCCGGCCACGAAAATGCCCCGCCACGCCCTGAATGTGCTGGCGCAGTCGGCTGCGGGCCAGCTCGCTGGAAAAGGGCTCCCCCGCCTCGTCCACAAAAAACCAATCGGGGGTCTGCCGATGCCACACCAGGGTGTGGGCATGCACCCCCAGCCCTGCCTCCTCGGCGGCGGCGATCAGTGCTTCTGCTTGGGTAAAATCAAAGACCCCCGGTTGCCGCTGCGTGGGTGAGGGTTTGAGAGCATTCTCAATGGTCACCTGTTGGCAATGATGGCGCACCAAGGCCCATACCGCGGGGTCCCGCAGATCCGCCGGACCAATCCCCATGCCAATGGGGAAGTAGTCGGCACAGAGCTGGGCCAAGGAGGGCTCCTGACGCTCCTCGGCAAAGCCGCCGACAAAGCCGCTGACAAAGCCCAAGAGACAGAGAAACAACAGCGTACTGAAACGTCGCATAAGGGGTCTCCATTATTGAGACCCCACTGTGTAGCAACGGCCACCGAGCCAAGCCATTTCCACCGCCATGGCCAACGCCATGACGAGGATAATTAGATAAAGTCGAGGAGGGTCGGCCGCAGCACCCGGGCCCCGGCATTGAGCCCCGCTTCCAGGGTGGTCTCGGCCACCTGGAGCTTGGAGATGGTTTCGGCCAAATCGGCATCTTCCTCATTGCTGATCAATTCGCTGAGATTGACCAAGGCATTATCGATCTGAGTGCGAGTCAACTCCACCCGCTGCATGCGCGATCCCAACTCACCCTGTTTGCCGCTAATATGGTTCTGCACGCGATCTAATTCATCCAACAATTCTTCCACACCCTCAGGATCGTTATCATCCAAGGCATCACGAATACGGGCAAAGGTGGCAAAAACATCCACTTCGGATTTGAAGAGGGAGTGGCCGTTAAGATTCACCGACACCCGGGTGGTCTGGGAGATGGACACCTGAAAATCATCCAAATCGCCCGCGTAGGCCACGGCGCTACGATCATTGTTCAAGGCAAAGGGTTTATCCAACACCGCCGCTCCCGAGAAAATAAAGCGCCCATCGTGCACCGTATTCCCCAAGTCCACCATACGATCTAGCAGACCATCGATGCTGCGTGCCATGGTGGCGCGGCTGGCAGCATCTTCGCTGGCGTTGACACCGCGCAGGGCCAAGCCCTTGGCCTCGTCCACCACCTCGCCCATACGGCTAAACACGCTGTCGGTGGTTTCCTGGAAGGTCAGAGTCTTGGCGATGTTTTCCTGGTAGCGCTCCAGCTCAAAGCGCTGCACCTTGAATACCAAGGCGCGACGCCCTGAAATAGGGTCATCAGACATTTGATTAATGCGTTTGCCGGTGGCCAGCTGCTTTTGTAAATCAGCGGTATGCCCCAGATTGCGCTGGTTAGCCAGCAGCACATTACGCGACAGGGAGATATTTGCGACTCGAGTCATGATGGTTTCCCCTGATTACATTGCGGAATAAAAACAATGAGAAATGAAATTCCTAATACAGAAATTTAAAAGTGTATTTAGCTTAAAATCCCAATGAGCGTCTGGATATTGTCGCGTTCGATGGAGATCAAGCGCGCCGCAGCTTGATAAGCCTGCTGTTGCAAAATCAAAAATCCCACCTCTTCATCAATCGAGACCCCAGATATTTCGTCGCGGCGGTTTTCCAGGCTAGCCTGCAGGTCTGCTTGGTTGCGCTGCAGCTGCTCGGCCTGATTCACCCGTACCGCAATGCCGCTGACGCGCCCCTGGTAAAACTCTTCAAAGGTGACCGTATTATTATCCAAAAGTTTACTGCCGCGGGAGTCCAAAAGGCCAAGGACATTGGCATTATCGCCAGCTGCCCGAGTGTGTCCCACCAACAAATTGGTGGGAGAATTACGCAGCGCCGCGGAGACCTGCATGTCAAGAGCCTTAGTGCCCTCAAACAGTCCGCCCACTCCCAAGGCCGCCAATAAACCTGCCTCGTCCGGCTGGCCGTCGACGGTAAAGTCCAGACGATTGACATCATTGGCCGTGCTCTCGCTTAAGGTACCGGCGCCAAAGGTGGCATACACGCCATCGGCGATGGCTACCTGGGATCCCGGCGGGAAATTTTCATCTAAGGTGATCACCACCGTTTCCTGCTGCGCCGAACCCGAGCCATCGCCCACATTGTAGGTGAATTTTACCATTGGTGGATTATTGGGTGGATTGGCGCCCAACGGTGCGCCCACCAGGCCGCCCTGGATGACTTCCATACTCCAGGGCTGATCGGGAATCATTCCCACCTCACCGGAATAGCGACCAAAAATACCAACGTTGGCCGAGCCTTCGGTCCACGTCGAGCGAATATCCCGTGGCCCATCCACCACTGCCCCAGCGGCATTAAAATCAATGGCGAAGGACTGCCCGTCGACGTAATCGACGGCATCGCCAGCAAAATTGAGGGACAGATTTCCCAGGGTAGCCGGCCCAGGGCTAATGGCCGTGGAGGCATAGGGCACTTCATTGCCCGTCACCGGATCAATGGTGAAGGCTTCAAGGCTGCCGGCGTTGACCCGCAGGCCCAGGCGCTGATTGGCCAAGGTCGCATCGCTGCCATCAATGCCGGTGATATCCTCGCCGGTCCAGGCCCGCGCCGCCGGCTCTAAATCGAGGCTGCGGGAGAAATCCACGGAATGGCCATCGGTGGCGCCCAAGGAAAAGCGAAAGCCCCCATCCACCGGCAGGGCCTTGGCCTGCAGATTGGGAATTCCTCCGGCGGTGGGCGGATGCACCGAAAAGCCACCGCCTTTGCCAGTATTAATGGCATTCACCAAATCTTGGAGGCTACGGCTGGCGGGGGTGGGCAGGGAACCGGGTTCATAACGCAGGGTATATTTTTCCGCGACGCCGGTGGTGGTGTTCAGCACATTTATGGTTAAATTGGTAGCCGTTGGATTCCCCGCAGCATCCACAAAGCTGGGCTGCAGCCCCTCGGGGATGCCCGCCTTGCTATGTTTCGGCAAAAGCTGCGAGAGACTATCCAAATTGGCATTGAGCTGATCGGGGGCAATAATCCGCGTCCCCAAATGCCCAGCGGGGCGAGCAGTGTGGTTGGCCCCGGTGGCGTGAATGGTATTCATCTGCTGCATCATGGCCACGGCCAATTGGTCAAAATCCTTGATTATTCCCGGCAGTACCGAGTTATTGACCTCTTGCAGTGCCTGGAGACGACCACCGTCGAGATTAATCGCCCGACCATCATCCTTAAAAATAATCGTGAGATCGCCCGCAGCCCCGCGTTCTGTGGCCAGCTGCGTGCTGTCAGCAGCGCCCACCAAAAGACGTCCATCCAGCTCCACCAACACCGACTGATCACCCTGGTAACGAACTTTGACCTGGGCCAGCCCCGACAACTCCTTGAGCAAACGGTCGCGGGTATCAAGGAGGTCGTTGGGGTTGGTTTGCGCCGCCGTGGCACGGCGAATATCTTGGTTCAGCTGGGACAACTGGCCCGTGAGACGATTGATATCCTGGATCACCTGATCGGCACCAAAAGCCGTGGATTCCCGCTGTCCCTCCAGCGAATTGGCAATGTCGTTAATACTGCTGGTAAAGGTGCGCAGCTGTTCGATGGTACCCGAACGGGTGGCATTGGATTCGGGATTATTGGAGAGATCTTCAAATGCGGCAAAAAAGCGATTGATGGAATTGGCAAAGCCAGAGCTCGAGGGCTCATTAAAGGTTAATTCAAGGTCTGCCAAAACCTTTCGCATTTCATTCAGGCGACCGCTTTCGCTTTGCACACTGCGCAAGCGCTCGGTAATAAAGTTATCCGCAATGCGGTTGATCTCGGCCACCTGCACCCCGCGCCCCACCTGACCGGGTTTTACCGCCTGGGGAACATTGGTGGCGAGTATGGCCCGCTGCCGGGTATAGCCCGGGGTGGTGGCATTGGCGATATTATGCGAGGTCACCGTCATCGCGCGCTGATGGGTCTGCAGAGCGGACAGGGCGTTAAACAGGGTGTTGCTCATAGCCTTATAGACGCACAGGGCGTGCCATTTCACCCAGCCGCCAAGAGTCCGGCAATAATCCCGAGGAACCCACATAAACTATTTATTTTCAAATAGTTACATTATTTCCGGCGGCGCCAAGCGATGGCTGTGCACGGCTGAGGCGGCCATCGACCACCGGGAAACGGACGCAGCATGTGGCCCAGCCCGCGGTCCCCAGGTAGCTTAAGTCCGAGCCGTTATTAATGGCAATCGACGCCATCGCTGGTCGCCAAGGGGTACGCAGGTCTGTAACCGGCCAACTCCTCCCGATGCCGGGGGGCCAGAGAGCACCGCGGCCTGCGTCAAAGTAACTCAGGCGCGGTAATTCATCAGGCCGCCGCTGCCGCGGTGGCCACCGCTGTGGCCGCTGCGGTCGTAGCCCTGGCGCTCGTCGCTACCGGTGATTGTGCCCAGCATTTCCCGCACCAGGCCCAGGGCGGTGCGTAAGAGAAGCTGATTACCGTCGTTGCAACGCTGCAGCTCTTGTACCACAGCGCGTAATTCTTCACCCAGATGTTGTAACTGTCCGCGCAGGGTTTGCCCGGCCCAATCTTGAACCTGGGCCAGATTCACCTCCCCCACCGAAAGTCCGCGTCCTTCGGCTAGGCGGCGTAGGAGATCTTCGCGCAATTGTCGTTGGCGCATACCGTCACGGCTATGCGACTGCTCTTCATCGTTTATCACATGCAAGGCTGCCAAATCGTTGCTCACCAAGGCCTCGCGCTTGCGTTGAGCAAGGGCGAGCAATTTGCGGTAGAGCGCCAACTCTTGGCGTAATTCGCGCAAAAGTGCTTCGGTGATCACCCGCTCATTATTCTCGTACATCGGGCTTCCCCTGTCCGTTCAGCATCTGCTGCACCACCAGATCGGCGATTCCCATGCCACCGGCGCTACGCTCCACCAAGGCCCCGTGCAGCATTTCCTGAAATTGTTCCAGGGCCGGGCTGCCGCCAAAAATGGCGTCGCCATCCTCATCATCGGCAAGGGCACCGCGGGACTCGCGCATAATAATCTCGAGGAATTGTCCCTCAAACTGCGCCGCCGCACGACGCAAACGCTCATACTCGCTGCCCTGAAAGGCATGCAGACTTCCGCTGTCGGTTAACGAGAGATCGCTCATGACAGAACTCCGGTATTGAGGAAACTCACATGACCACCAATTCGGCGTGTAAGGCCCCTGCCCGTTTGAGGGCCTGGAAAATGGCCACCATATCCCGAGGCCTGGCGCCGATGGCATTGAGGGCATTGGCGATGCTTTGCACCGTCACCCCATTCATCACCGTGAGCGAGCCTTGAACGTCCCCCGGTTCGACCCCTTTGGGGGGGCGTTCGCGGCGAATATTGGTGGTGGGATCGGTCCAGGTTTCTCGTTCCAAACGCTGCCGGGGATTGTCTGGGTCGGGAATGAATTCGCGGCGATGGAGCACCCGCAAGGCGAGGCCACCGTGGCTCACC
>REDX01000280.1 GCA_007695355.1 Planctomycetota bacterium | reverse complement strand
GCAGTAGGCATTCTCAAATAACCACTCCGCGCTCCGCCAGGCGATCAAGAAAGGGGGTGCGGATAACCGAGTTCCCCGCAAAGCCCGCCACATCCGCGCGATGCTCATCGGACATCAGGAATAACACATTGGTTCGTTTCGCATCGCTCATCAGTTTATGAACCTTTTGCTCTGGCATGACTGGCCCGTACTAAGCGGGTTGGGAAGTCGTGGATGCTAGCCCCTTGGAGCATGCAGCCAAGGTGTAGCCCCTGCCCTTGGCTTGGGGCTGTGTAATGCCGACCCGGGACCGCCGGTCTCCTGACCGGCCAAAAAAACAGCACAATCGGCGCAAGTGCCCATGCCACAACGAATGCATACGGCTACAGGAACAATCTAATGCGAGACAGTTATCGGCCCCCTATGCTCAGGTCCGGGGTCCTGAGTCTAACCGTTGAAGAAAGGTGTTCCGACCTGGTTGGGCCGTTAAAGCTATCGGTGGGGCTCATAACGGGTTCCACCTTGCCTGCACACCATCACCTCGTTTCATGAGTTCATGACTGAACGCCCCAATATTCTCATTATCCTGGCCGACGATATGGGTTTTTCCGATATTGGCTGCTTTGGCTCCGAGATCTTCACCCCGCACCTGGATGCCTTGGCCGCTGACGGCTTGCGCATGACGGCCTTTACCAAAGCCGCCCGCTGCTGCCCCAGCCGGGCCAGTCTCTTGACCGGTTACTATCCCCATCAGGTGGGCATCGGCGGCATGACGCGGCCCTGTGCCCTGCCAGCCTACCAAGGCTATCTGCGTGCCGATCGACCCACCACTGCCCAGCTCTTGCAGCAGGCGGGATACGCCACCTGGTGCAGCGGTAAGTGGCATGTGGGTGGGGACTACGCCGTGCACCAGCGCAGCCAGTGGGACTGCGCCGGCGATGCCCAGCATCCCTTGCCCAGCCAGTGCGGCTTTGAACGCTATTATGGCACCCTGGGTGGGGCGGGCAGTTATTTCCAGCCGCCCACCCTGTTTGATCAGGATCATTTTGTTGATGATTTTCCTGAAGATTTCCACCTTACGGACGCCCTCAGCCAGCGTGCTTGCGGCTTTATCGAGCAAGCGGCACAGGCCAAAAAACCATTCTATGGCTACTTGGCCTATACCGCCCCGCACTGGCCCCTGCACGCCAACGAGCAGGACATCGCTCTCTATCGCGGGCGCTACACCGAGGGTTGGGATGTTTTGCGCCAACGCCGTTTTTCTGCCCTGCGTGCGGCCGGACTCTTGGATCAAAGCTGGGATTTGAGCCCCCGCGATGAGGAGTCCCATCCCTGGGCCGAAACTGCCCACCCCGAGTGGGAGGCTGAGCGCATGGCCGTGTATGCCGCCATGGTCACCCATATGGATCGCGGCATCGGCCAGGTGGTGCAGCAGCTTAAAGCTTGCGGGATGTACGAGAATACGCTGATTCTTTTTATGAGCGACAATGGTGGCTGTGCGGAATTTCTTCGCGAGGACGGCGAGGAGGGTCGTTGGCCAGAGATCTATAGCCTGCCCACCAATCGCGGCACCAGGTGTAAGGTCGGGAATAATCCGCAGCGCAATCCCGGCCCTGCGGAAACCTTCATGAGTTACGATCTGCCCTGGGCCAATGCCAGCAATACTCCGTTTCGTAAATTCAAGGTGTGGACCCACGAAGGTGGTATTAGTACGCCATTCGTTGTGCGCTGGGGCGATGGTGGTATTAGCGGCAATCGCATCAGCCATGCCTTCGCCCACATCAATGACCTTGCCGCCAGTATTCATGCCGTCGCCGATGTTCCCCATCCCGGCGGCAGCGGCGATCTCCCAGCCCTACCGGGGCGCAATCTCCTGCCCCTGTGGCAGGGCAGCCAAGGCACGGTATGGGACGACGAACCGGTATTCTGGGAACACGAGGACCACGCTGCAGTGCGCTTGGGTCGCTGGAAGCTGGTGCGCGCCAACCTTACCGAGGCCTGGCAGCTCCACGATATGCACAGCGATCGTACAGAGCTCCACGACCTCGCATGCGTCCATCCCGAAAAAGTAGCCCACCTAGCCGCGCGCTGGCAGGTCTGGGCCGACGAATTGGGCATCCGCCCGCGCCAGGAAGTGGTGGCCAGTTTTCTCTAGCCATGTACCCACATCACGCGGAGCTCATTAGTCATCGCGCACCACGATGCCCTGTTCCTCGGCCCAGGCGCGTATGGCCATTTCTTCTTCTGCATGCTGGAATTCGTACCAGGCGTTGAGCTGATCAATCCGGGTAAGATAGTCTTTATAGCGGCGGTAGGCACCTTTCTGACGGAAGATATCGAAGACCCACTCCTGCTGTTCCGCTGAGAGCTGGGTTTTGGCGAAGCGAAAGACCAGGTGAGAACCCAGGTCCAGGTCGCGCTTATCGGGAATAACAATCCAATCATCGGAAGGGAAATCTTCGGGTTGTGGTTCATTAATCGAATCGTCCCAATCAGTGGTGCAGTATCCGCGACCATCCTGGCGATGCACCCAGGCTTCGCTGGAGCCCATGCCGTCCATCCAGGCCCAGGTAAAAAGATCGTAGAGTGTATCGTAGGTTATGCTCATGACTCAGCGTCCTTTCGCTGGGTACAGGGTGGTCCGTAGTGCTGGGCTGCCAGCAGCAGGAGCAGCGGGGCCTGACAGCGGCGGCAGTACTCCACTGCTTGGCGGTGGCGGGCGCCGCAGAGGGGGCAGCGCCAAGCGCTGGTGGGGTGCAGGGCCGGTGGAATGGCGGCTGGGCTGTTCATTCGAGGAAATATAGGAGATCGGCCAGGGCTTGGCGCTGGGATGTGGTTCCGCTGCGGGCAGCGGCCAGGGCCTGCAGCAGATCCTCGGCATCATCTGGGTCAAGTGATCGACTATCCAAGAGGTTTTGCGCGCGCATAAAGAGATCGTCTGCGGCACAGCTGGGCTCTGGGGGCTCGCTGGCGACTGGCGATGGCTCTGGGTCGCTGGCATCCTCCCAGTTGGCGTTCGTCAGTTGGGCGTCCACGTTCACCTGGCTGGGGGACGGCAGCAGTCCAAGTTCAGCCAGGTTTTTGTTTTCGCGCGCGAGTTTGCGTTCGATCTGAATGTTTGCTCGCTTGCCGCCCGCGCCGGATTCCACTTCAACCGCTAAAATGCCACTGCGATCAAGGTGAAAACGGCAGAGCACTGAGAGGTCCTCATCATCGGGAATGTCGCTCAGGCGCAGTCGCCCCAGTTCGAGGCAGGCATGGGGATCACGGGATTCACCCTGATAGACGCCGACATCGATGGTGCTTTGGGCTTCATGCACGCGATGAAAAAGCCGATTCATACTGCAGGGCAGGGGGGCCCCACGGGGGATAAGGGGAACCATGTGCAAGGTGCCCGTGCTATTCATGGCATCGATTCCCAAGGAATGGGGGGTGATATCCACCGCCTGGATGCCAACCTGGTCGCCGCTAAGGAGGGCCGCTTCGATGGCAGCGCCGATGGCCACCACCTGATCAGGGTCGATCCACTGCTGCGGCGGCATGCCCAATTCTTCGTGCAGGCGCTGGGCGATTCGCGGCATACGGGTGGCGCCACCCACCAGCAGCACGCGGGCCAGATCGGAGGCGCGCAGGTTCGCTTGGCGTAGGGCTTCGTGGACGCTGAGTAGGGAACGCTCAATCAGCGGCGCAACCATGATTTCCAGGGTTTCGCGGGACAGCGGCCAATCCAGGTGCAGCGGTGTGCCGTCGCTCGATTGGGTGAGGTATTCCACCCGCAGGCGGGCCTGATTGGCGCCGGAGAGGCGGATTTTTGCGGCTTCGGCGGCGGCGATCACCTGCGGCCAGAGGAGGGGATCGGATTCCAATTGAATGTCGTGCTGCGCGGCAAAGTCAGCGGCTGCGGCACGGGCAATTAATAGGTCGATATCGTGACCGCCCAGGGCCGTGTCGCCGTGGCTGGCGCGCACCTCCATGACCGAGGGTGAGCAATCGACGATGGACACATCGAAGGTGCCGCCGCCCAAATCGTAAACCAACCAGCGTTCATCACGCTGATTACCGCGGGCATAGGCCATGGCGGCGGCGGTGGGTTCGTTGACCAAGCGCAGCACTTCCAGCCCGGCGAGTTCGGCCGCTTGTTGGGTCGCGCTGCGTTGGGCATCAGAGAAAAAAGCCGGGACAGTAATGACCGCCTGATGAACCTCGTGCCCCAGGTGCTGCTCGGCCGCCTGCTTGAGGGAGCTTAAAATCATGCTGGAAACCATGGGTGGGGTCACCAGTCGATTGCCCAGGGGCAGGGAAATCTGTTCGCCCATGCGTCGCTTAATCCAGCGCAGGGTTTTTTGCGGAGCGGCCAGTTCATTGTTCACGGCCGGTTGACCAACCAGGATGCGATTTTCAGCATCTACCGATACCACCGAGGGGAGGAGAACTGAGCCATTGATGCTCAAGAGCATGGGTTCGCCCTGCTCATTGATCAGCGCCACCTCCGAATGGGTGGTGCCCAAATCGATGCCCATTACAGCGGTACTCACGGGGACTCCTCATCGCTACCAATGATGACATCGGCGGGGCGAATCAGCTCATCGCCGCAGCGCCAGCCAGGGCGTTGCTGTTCCAGCACCTGTTGCGTAGGCCCAGTTTTGCGCTGCACCGCACGCATCCACCGTGGGTCAAAGGGATCGCCGGGCTGGGCGCGCAATTGCTCGCCCCCGGCATCATGGAGACTTTCCAGCAGGCCATCCAGAAGGAGCTGCACCCCCTGCACCTGGGCGGCTAGGGCCTCGCTGAGGGCCTGGCGTCGGGAGCCAGCCCAGGGTGCGCGACCGGCCAAGGCGGGCAGGCGCTTGCCATCGACGCTCAGGCTGTGCAGTAGGCGCTCGGCGGCATCGGCGGCACGAATGAGGGCCAATAGAGGATGCGCTTTGGTGGCGGTAGGGGCTGGTGCGAGTTGTTCACGCAGGCTGCGTAGTTCTTGATTATAGCGGCGCAGTTCCAGGGCCTGGCGCTCTTGGGCCAGCACCAAGTCAGCCGGCGCGGGGAGGCGCAGGCGGCCCCAGGCCTCGGCCACTTCGCTGGGCCAGTGTTCAAGAAAATCCTCTGGCGCCTCACCCATGGCCCAATTCCCAATTGCTGGCACTGGCCCATTCGCGGACGAGATTCAAGAGATGCTCATCATCGACCAATGGCGTTGTTTCTTCTGCCGTATTGGCACCAGGCAAGGCGGCGATGCAGGCCAGGGGACTGGCCAAGCGCAGGTGCTGAATCTGCTCGTCGCTGCGCAGATCCGCTACCGCCGCATTGAGTGCCCCATCAGCCCCATCCTGGCGCAGGCGTTCGTGCCAAGCCCGGCGTACTTCCTCAGCCGTGGCGTTTGGGCTGACTTTCAGCAGTAAAAAGGGATCAATCACGGGATGTGGCCTCCGGGCAATTGCCGCTGCCAACGGGCAATGGTGAGTTCGAGGGCGCTGAGTTGGGCGAGATCGCAGCGGCGGTGGTAGCGGTCGCGGAAGGCCTGAAGAACGCCCAGGGCAGCCTGCGTAATCTGGGTGTCAGTGCTGTCGTGGAGGGGCGATGGCTGCCGCAATTCCATGATGCTGACGAAGTGGTGGTGGAGAAACACAAAGACCTGCGCAGCGTGATCGAGACTGCCAAAGAGGCCGTGAACCGTGGGCTGGGTGGCGAGTTCTTTGACCCACTCACGCCAGTCCGGGCTGCTTGATGCCTTGGTAGGTGGTGCCGACTTAGGAGCCTTGGACGTTTTGCTTGGAATCTGCGTGGGCTGAATGGGTATGGATGAAGGTGTGGGTGTAAATCCATCGGGGATATCAAGCTCATCCACCCAGGCCGCCAAGCGCCGTTGGTGAGGGTCGTTCTCATCACGCGCTTGGGGAAGATGATTGAAAATTTCCCAGGCATGCAGCAAAAGATGAAGTTTGTCGGGGTCTTGCTTGTCATTCCAGCCATCGCGCAGGGCCCGCAGCAGATGGTAGATGGGCCGCCAATCCTGGTTCTTGGCCACTTGCCATTGGCGCAGGAAGGGCATGCAGCCGCCCAGTTGGGTATTGTCCAGGGCGCACAGGTGGGGGTGGATTATACTGAGGGCGTCTTTTTTGAGCCAGGGTTTGCGCTGTGGCGGCGTGAAGCGACGGCAGACGGTCAATCTGAGCAGGTCCACGCTGGCATGTTGGCCCCAGGGA
>REDX01000302.1 GCA_007695355.1 Planctomycetota bacterium | reverse complement strand
GTGTTTGGATTATGCTCATAAGAGCCGATTCCGGCCCTGAAAAGCATGTCAAGTCATTTTTACATCATGGCTTACGTCGTTCCCTAAAGTGAACAACATTGGCCCTAGGCCCGCCTTAACACCATTACCAACGGCGGCGGCGGCGCGAAAAGAGAAAGCTTAAAATCGCCAGAATCAAGCCGACAATGGCAAGGATCTTGGCTATGGTGGCGCTATCGCTGGCGATGCCGCCAAAGCCGAGAATGCCGGCGACAATGGCGATGAGGAAGAAAATAATGGCCCAGAAAAACATGGCGCTCCTTTCGTAATAACCGGCGAAGAAAAACCCCATGCCGGAACGCGTATGCCAGAAACGCAGGGAGGCCTGCTACACTGCCGCCGCTCTCACCGGCCGATCCCAGATAAAAGCCAGGGATGAAAACAGAAACAGCAATAATGGGGTAACGAAACCTCCCGCTAATGCAAGGCACGGTTAAACGCTTCCTCAAAACGTTGATTACACCAATTGATATCCTACCAATAATGGGCGGGCATTATTGCCCTTCAGCGAGAGACGAAATAGGAGAGGTGAGGAAAGCCCGTCGCCCTCTTCATTGAGAGGGGCGCTGACATGGCCGAAATTACAAGACAAGCCAACAAGCGCAGTAGTCGCCTTCGACCACCTTAATCGTTAAGCCTAAACCTGCTACCACTCGGCAAAAGGCAATGTCAATTGGGCGGGAGCCTCTTTGTCAACAGGGGCCTCCAGATTAACCGGGGATTGTAGCTGACTTAAGCTGAGGCCGAGGAGGCGCAGCGGCCGCTGCCCGGCCTCCGTCTTTTCAAGCAGGGTTTTGGCCAGGGCAGCGATAGGCTCGGCGCCGCAGAGGGGCTGGGCGCAAGTTTGGGAGCGGGTAATGGTGCTGAAATCGGCGAAGCGCAGCTTTAAGGTGAGACAGCGGCCGCGGGCGGCGATGGCCGCCCGGCGCTGTTCAAGGCCCTCGGCTAGGCGCATCAATTGCTGATGAATGCCATCGAGATCGCCAATGTCTTCGGCGAAGGTGTCTTCAATGCCCACGGATTTGCGTGGCCGATGGGGAATTACCGGGCTCTCATCCTCGCCCCAACTTCGCTGGCGCATAAGCGCCGCCGAACGGCCAAAGACGGCCGAAAGCACCGCATCAGGGGCCTCGCGAAGCTGGACAATGGTGGTCACGCCGTGGCGCAGTAGCCGCTCTTCGGTGGCCGGACCAATGCCTGGAATGCGTCGAACGCTCATCGGCGCCAAGGTTTCCACCACCCGCTGCGGTGGAATCACGCAGCAGCCATTGGGCTTATTCATATCCGAAGCAATTTTCGCAATAAATTTGCAGGGCGCGACGCCGGCCGAACAGGTGAGATTCAGTTCCTGGGCGACATCGGCGCGAATGCGCTCGGCAATGCGGGTAGCCGAGGGTTCATTGATATGATTACTGCTGACATCGAGATAGGCCTCGTCCAAGCTCAAGGGCTCGATGAGATCGGTATAGCGGGCAAAGATGGCGCGCAGTTGCCGCGATACCTCGCGATAGCGCTCAAAGCGCGGCGGCACCACCACCAAGTGCGGACAGAGGCGCAGGGCCCGCGCCATCGCCATCGCCGAATACACCCCATAGGCCCGCGCCTCGTAGCTGGCCGCCGCCACCACTCCCCGCCCCTCGGGACTGCCGCCCACCACCACCGGCAGCCCGCGCAGACTCGGTTGATCCCGCTGTTCAACCTGGGCAAAGAAGGCGTCCATATCGATGTGGATAATCTTGCGCATGGATATGGGTCATTTTTAATACGCCCCGTCACCATTCAAGCGCCATTCAAGGGACAGGGCCCTCCTTGTGCCAGGGCGACGGAAAGCTTGTCCCCGGGAGGGCCGATCCAATGGCGGGAAGCTAAGGCCAACCTGGGACTGGCGCACTCCAGTGCGCCAGGGAAAACAGCACCCGCGCAGCGGGTTTCCCCTGGTTTTTGGCCTTAGCTTCCCGCCATTGAGGGCCGATCTCCAGATCGACCGGAAAAAAGCCATGGAATGGCTGCTTTTTCGCTAAAAGCATGCCCAGCGAAGCGGGCATTCCTTTTCCAGACAAGCCTTGCGCCGCCCTCCTCCTTCTGCCACGGGCATATCCCTGACGACTTATTCGCAAACCGATTGCAGTTACACCCGGAGACCGGAATCGCACCCATGAAGGCTTCGGTATGACCTAATAATTATTCCCCCACGCGCCCTTCTCGGCTGTCGGCATCAATGTTCGAATTTCGTTTTCGGCCTTCGGCACCCGTTGGTCGCAGTTCGCCGAGAGATTACTCAACATGGCAATAGCTGGGGTCCATAGCAAAGGCCTGAGCAGTCGGTGGGGCATGGTGGGGTTACACCCTATAGAGGGTAACCGGCATTGGCGATAGCGTTCGCCCCACAGGCACTCTGCCTAGATCACAGCAACACTTCAACCCGGGAGCACCATGAGCACCACCGTCTTCTGCATTGCCACCACCGAACACCAAGCCCAGGATATCGCCAAAGCCCTGCGCGAAAATGGCTTCGCCAGCGATGATATTTCCGTCCTTTTCTCTGACCGTAAGGGATCGCGGGATTTCGCCCATGAACAGCACACCAAGGCCCCCGAAGGCGCCATTGCTGGTGTTGGCACTGGCGGTGCCATTGGCGGCGCCCTGGGCTGGGTCATCGGTATTGGCGCCCTCGCCATTCCCGGTGTCGGCCCCTTTATCGCCGCTGGACCGATTATGGCCCTGCTCGCTGGCGCTGCCGTCGGCGCCACCGTCGGCGGTATTACCGGCGCGCTGGTTGGCATGGGCATCCCCGAAATCGAAGCCAAGCAGTATGCCGGAAAGATCAAGGCCGGGAACATTCTGCTCTCCGTCCACACCACCAACAGCGCTGAAATCACCAATGTGAAGCAAATCTTCCGCGATGCTAAGGCTCAGGATATCTCCTCGACCACCGAAGCTTCGGTCAAGGGCACCCAAGCGAAAACCCAACCCGAAAAGACAAAAGACAAGCGGTATATGACCACCGCCTCCGGCATACCGATTGCACCAACCAGCCAAACCCGCGCCCGTGGACCCGAACGCCGGCTTTAAATAACCGGCTATCGATTATTGCCATAGGCCGCCTCGGCACCCAAGACCTCCCCTGAAATCTCACAAGGAAATCCCCATGTATCGTATCGTCGTTCCCTCACTCATTCTCCTCGCCATGTCCGCCTGCTCTGACAATAACCGGAAAGCAGAGTCAGATACCCACAGGTCCAGTTCGTCAACCAGTAGCGACCATAATGCCAATACAACCAATGAACGGAGCAGCAGCCAAGACCGCACCACCCCGGTACCGACCGCCGGAAACCAATCGGAAACCGCCGCCGATCGCAAGATTACCCAAGAAATTCGCAAGGCCGTGATGGATGATAGCGATATGTCGATGGCAGCTCGGAATGCGACCATCGTTACCATTAATGGTGTGGTGACCCTGCGCGGAACAGTGCAAAATGCCTCAGAACGTCAGTCCATCGCCGCCAAGGCCAATCGGGTTTCCGGCGTACGGCGGGTTGAAAATCTCCTTGAGGTTTCGCGATGAATAGGGCCCCATCGTCGCACAGTGACTCTTCGCATATAACCGCGATGCACGAAGCCATTAGACCGAAATTCTCAGATAGCGGAAAAATTGGTTGGGCCCTTCTCTGGCTTCTCGGTATTCCCCTGCCCCTGCTGCTCGTCCTCTTTCTGATTATGGGGTAACGACCCATTCACTCCGCAACGACGAAACAGGGCCTTTCGGTCCTTCTTCCAGGCCCATCCCCATTATCAGGTTACCCCATGCCTGCTTACGCCCCTATCCCCCCCCTCCCTGAACGACCGTACACCAACGGCCCTAATCCGCTGTGGATTTCCTGGGCAGCGATTATTGCCGGTGTAACCACCGCAATCGCCATACAGATTGCGCTCACCGCGCTGTGCATTGCCTCTGGCCTCGCATTCTTCGAATCGACTGATCCCCTCTCCTCAGCAGTAAAGGTTGGCGTGGGTACGGTAGCCGTACTGCTCTTATGCGCCCTGGTTTCCATCTTCGTTGGCGCCTGGGTAACCGGACGAATGAAATGCCATCGCGTTCCTGGCGAGGCCGCCATTCACGGCATGCTGGTGTGGGCAGTTACCGGAATCGGGACCCTGCTCTTGACTACCGTTTCCATCGGCGTTCTCGCCGGTGGAGCTTTCTCCCTGCTTGGACTCGGTATTTCCGGGGCCACTCAGGGAATTGGTGCCGTCGCCGGCCCCATCACCGAGGCCGTAACCCCTTCCTGGGATGAGGTCAAAGAGGAGCTCAAGGGCGCCATCGAGCGCCGGGATGCCGATGAAGAGCAAGCTGCCGCTGATGATCGCTTTGCCGATCGCTCACGCCTCATGCAACTCCTCGGCCAGGCTTTCAGCCTCGATCCTAAGCCCATGTCGGAAGCAGAGCAGGGTGAATTACGGGACCTCTTGGCCCAGCAACTCGGCATTCCTGTCGCCGCTGCCCAAGCCACCATGGAACAGTGGCAGCGGGTCTGGGATGCCAGTCTTACCCGATATGAGGAAGCCAAGGAAGACGCTCAGCTGATGGTAGAACATGCTGCCGAGGTGCTTGCCAGGCGCAGTGCCCAGGCCGCTATTATCGCCTTCTTCGCTATGATTGTCGACCTAGGAGCGGCCATCGGTGGTGCTCTCTGCGGCAGCCTCTGCGCTGCCAAGTGTGCCGCGAATTGCCTCCGCTCGCCAGGCGACAGCCCAAGCCATAGCCCAACAAGCCATAGCCCAACAAGTCCTGGCCAGCCAAGCAATAGCCCGCCCACACAGCCCTAACCGTCCCTGATCTTCACCCAAGCCCAATGAAACATCGAGAAACCCTATGAAATACCATTTTCTTATCACCATCGCCCTAGCCACTTCCGTCCTCTTCTTCAGCGGCTGTGACCGCAGTCGAACCTCCGATTACCCCGACAGCTCAGCCGATACCGTTCGACGCACTGATGACATTAAACAGAATGGCCGCGATCAGCGCCAGGCCGTCGACAATGAAAACGCCCGCGCCAATACCCGGATGGACTTCAATGAACAGCAGATTCGCGATCGCTATGCGGGACGGCGCCAGAGCCATGTCAATGAAGCCAATGCCGAAACCACGGTGAGCGACGCCAAAGTAAGGGAGATCCTAATCCAGGCCAAGCACGATAAGGACGTTATCGATGCCCAGGTGGTTGCCGACCTCAGAACCAGTCCCAATCAGAACGCCGCGGAAATTCGCGCCGACGCGACCCGTCGCAAATCCGAAATCGACAATCGGGCAAGCGTCAAAATTGCACCGATTCACAACGATAGCAATAGCAAAAAGTCCTTACACGTGCAACGCGGCATTGAAATCGATCGCGAAGAAGCACAGGAACTCAGTGTCTTAGCCCGCGAACGCTCGCAGGCCAATAACCAGGCACGGGGAAAGAAACTCGAAATCGACCAATGGCAAAATGAAGAAATGTCGCGGGTCGAGCGGGATTCAAATCCACGAAATAGGTAAGCAAAAATGGCATAATTCCTGAGTCCAGAAATCTTAGCTCAGCGCTTGCTGACGAGCAGCAGGAAGCGGTTGCCGACAAAGCCCTTGGGATCTTAGTCCCAAGGGCTTTTTTGCTTATAATAAGCGCCGATCGAAAGCGTTGGTCGATGGCGCGGCTGTGGGGAATTTAGCGATGAACTTTGCAAACCGTGCTTTGGCCGCTCAGGAGAGCGGCGATCCCGGGGGGGCACCCTTCCAGCCTTCTGCCGCAATCGGACTACGGGTTATACCCCATGGCCTGATTAGCACATCCGGCCCAGAATGGCCCCGTCAGCGGTGGGTTTTCTTTCCGTTTTGGCTCCGCGGTGGAGATGCCGAGGGATTCCACGGAAGGGAACGCTATGTCCATTATCACGCCGCAGCTTGAGGATTCGGGGAGTGGTCCAGATTGTTTACCGCCGGAAATTATTAGCGGTGAGGCCCTATTACGGGCGGATATCTACAGTAGCGGACAGATGGCGGCCCATGCCCAGCGCCTGGCGGCTTGGCATCGGGTGAGCGTAGGCAGTCGCAGCAGCCCGCTTTTGCGGCGCCTGGAAGAAAACAACACCGCCCTGACTAGGGTGATCGATT
>REDX01000270.1 GCA_007695355.1 Planctomycetota bacterium | reverse complement strand
CCAGCTTGGTCATGGTGATCCCATAGATCGGTGAAAATAAAACCGTGGGTGATGGCCTGGGTTGGCGCCAGCGAGGCCCGCAAATGTTTGAGGCAGGTGTGGAGATCCTCTCGGCAGCCCTGGGCGCGTTGGGCATCGTTGGGCCGCAAAAAGCCCTTGGCCTGGGCGAGGGTGCCCAAAAGTCGGGCTCTGGTCTCGTCGACGGGGAGTTCGTCGCCGACGCTGCAGCCCATGGCGGCGATGACTCGATCGTAGTCGGCGAGATGCTGCCCGAAGGTGTCGTGCTCGCCAGCGTAGTCCATGGCATTGGCGTGCTCAACTTGTACCCGTAGGGTCCAAAAATCGGTGCGTTCGCGCCAGGCCTCAGCAGGACTGAGGCCCCAATCGCTGAGACTCAGGCTGTCGGCATGCTTGAGCCATTGCTGACCATCCTCGCTGCTGGTGGTGTCGCCGCGATGACTTAAGGCCTTAAAGGCGAGCATAAGCGCTTTGCGAGTGGCGCTAACCTTGTCCGTGCCCTTTAGCCACTCGCGGCAGGGCCAGAGAAGGTTTGCGGTCGCCAACGCTTTTTCAAGGCGCTGGGCCCCATTGGCCCAGTGATTCACTTCAGCAATGCCGTGTTCGAGCAGGTGGTCGATGGCGCGTTGGGCATCGCCGTGCGCTGCCCCTGGTTGTTGATAGCGTTGTTGCAAAGCCTCGCGGATGGTGCCATTGGGGGCTTGTAAGCGCAGGGCCATGCGGATAGCAGCCGGGAAATCGTCCTGCAACATGGTCGCCAAGAGGCGGCCTTGGAACGAGCTTTCAAGATTCGGCAACTCGGCGGTGAGGTGCTGTACGGCTTGCATACTGTGTGTGGCGGCCTGGTGACGTTCGGGCCAGAGTTCCTGCAATATCACTGGAATCATGGCAATGGGGTCGCGTGGCAGAAGAATAATGCGTAGGGCCTGGTCGTCCCATGTCCGTTGGTTGTCATCGTGGGGGTGCTGTGGTTGCCCATCGATGAGTAAGAGTCGCCGGTAGCCCCAGCGTTGGGCGGCCAGCACTTTACTGGGCACATTATTTACCGGAGCAAAGCCGTTCTGGCCGAGGTCATAAGCCCCAGTGGCGCACACGTCTTGGGGCACCCGGCAGCCCAGGGCATGGGCAATCAGGGCCACCATGAGCGGGAGGCCCATGCTATTGCCGTCAAAGGTCCCCAGGTGGAGTTGCAGGTGTTCAGGGGGGCGTAGGCCCCAACGCCCTGCCTGCTGCAGGAGGGCAGCGGCCACCAGATTGGCATCCGCACCACAGCCCAGGATGCTTGAGCCGGCGTGGATATTGCCTGCCAGCGCATCTCCCATGACCAACCAGCCCAAGGCCCCCTGGCGCAATTCGCGGGTCTTATTGGCTAGTAGGATGGGCATCACCACGGTATCGGGTTTACCGTGATGCTGCGGATCGTAGGGCCCGGGGATGGTGTTTGCGCTATCCTGGTTCAGGCGACGCTGGCAATACCACGCAAGCGTATGCTCAAGCCATGGTGCCCTTATAATGGGACTGCGAACACGGTCCTGCAGCGGAGCAATGTCGTCCTCCTGCAGGAGCCCCACCTCAGACCAACCAGTGCAGCGGTTTTTCAGCTGGCTGGCTTGCGCATCGTCACAATCCTTGGGCATCAGGGGCTGCCCTGGCAGTGGCGGCTCACCTTCAAGTCGCCGCTGCCAGGGCAGAAAGATTTGCGGCTTCCAGCCCTGGTTGTCAATGCGTTGGATTATCTCGGGCATTAGTCCTCTGCGGTGCCTTCGTCAAGGACATTAAACCAGTCGATGACCAATTTACAGTCGTCAAACTCGGTGCAGTAGTGGCCTTCATCCAGATACCACAGCTCGCGATCGTGAAGTCGCTTGTCGGTGATTTCCAATTCCCACACCAGCCCGTTTTCGGTTTTGCGTAGGGGGTGGCCTCTGCGCTTGGTAAATAACCAGCCCAAAGTGCGCTCAGGGTAGGCTTCGCCCAAACCGCCAGACTTTCCAGGGGTGATTTGAGCGTGGTCCACCGGTTCATCATTTTCATCGAGTAACCAGCCAGGCTTGGTTTCATTCTCGCACCACCAGGGATCCACCAACACCACATTGGAGACAGCGCGCTGGCCTGGGTCGATAAGGAATTGGAAGAATTGCTTTTTGACTCCGTTTTCTTCCCGCCAAACCACATCGCGGCCCACCATCATATTAAAATCAATCCCGTGGTTTTCGTCAAATACCCGCACGGTGTAGGCGGCAATCTGAAAGTCTTGAATTTTTTCGCGGGTCAGTGGGGTCGCTGCGGCTTGTTGCAGGCGCTGCGGGCCGCTGCCTTGCCAGCGCATTTTGATAATGGGTTTGCTTGATCCGGGGGTTGGGCTCATGGGGGTCCTTTCTGAGGAAGGGTACTGCTGTGAGTGTGGGCGCATCATGGTTGATGCTGCGGCCAGGTCGAGAGGGGTAAGAGGCTCAGCCAAGGCCGGCAGTTGCAGATCTGCAGGGAGAAGGCCGGGCCAGGCCAATTCTGACAGATGTTGTGCCGCGTCTTCGTCCACGACCAGGCTGTCGCTGAGTTCTTCGGCATCAGCGATGGCGGCCTGGGCTTGGGCATCAAGGGTGCACAAGGATTGCAGGCAGAGGAGATCCTGGACGGTTTCCAAGGCAGCTGCCGAGCCAGCCTCATCGGCGAGCATGATCTGCACCGCCCGGCCTGCCTCCTGGCGGGCCAGGGCAGAACGCTCTGCGGCCGCGAGCTGGACCTGCGTGAAGGCCTGGGGCCGTTGCAATACCGCAAGCCGAGCTGCCAAGAGTAAGGAACGGGAGGGGCTTTCCGCTCGGTCCACCTGCTGCCAGGCCTGCTCTAAGGAGTCAAGAATGGTGCTCATAGCACCTCCGCAGAGAGTTTGACTTGTGCTTGCAGGGAGTGGAGTTCGCACAGCAGCGTGGGGAGGGCTTTACGGTAGCGACTGATGTGTTGGTCCACCGTATTGCGGGTATTGGCGGTGAGGCGCTCGACGGTGGTGGCTTTGATGGGCGCAAAACGTAAGCAGGCGAAGCAGCGCAGGAGTTGCCGTTGCAACCGCTTGTGGGTACGGGTGCCGAAGCCCGTGCTGCTTTCAGCCAGCGCTTGGCGCAGGCAGGAGAGTTCCTCGGCCAAGGCTTCGCGGGCCTGGTCCCAGGCTTGCTCGGCTTGCTGCCACCACTGTGGGCCACAGGGATGGAGGAAGTCCGGCATGTGCTTGCGCACGGTGGTGGCTTCGGGCTCGTGCCATTCCAGGGTGCCCAGGAGTTGGAGGCCGGCCATAAGATGCGGCTTGGTTGGCCCACTCGCACCAAGCGGAGCAAAGTGCCAGGGCCCATCGTAGTTGGCCAAATCCACGCCATCCTCGTCCTCGTCGCCATCGGTTGAGGCACGGGGGTCGGCAAAATCTTCCATGCTAAGGCCCTGTTTGGCCTTGGGATGACCGCCGGTGGTATAGGCAATGGCTCGGCGCTGGGTTTCCCTGCGCGTAGCGCGGCCAGTGAGGTAGGCCAAGGCACAGCCACGGTCCCAATTGACCAAGAGTGAGCCATCGTGCGCTTTCTCGTTCCAGCGCAGCCAGAGATCTTGGATGATATCATCCATGGTGGCCAGGCCGCCAGGGGCATGGCGGGAATGAAAGTCCCGGGAGAGCACGGCGCGGGTCCGTTCGAGAAGAAGCGGGCATAATTGCTCCCACGCCTCCTCCCATCCAGGCTGCTGTGCTTTAACGCGTTGGGCAAGTTCATCACTGTCCATTCCTTTACTATGCGGGGTTTTTACCCCCTGCCAAGGGCGAGGGACCCCATCTGACCCTTGAAGGGCCCCAGCGTCGCCATCTGACATGTCAGGAAATGACCCCCACAAGCTTTCAGTAGTGAGCACCCATCCCCCAGTGAATCCGAAAGCAGTGATGATGACCACCACGATTACCCCCCAGCAACTCGCAGAAATGCTGAGCTACCAACTAACCGCCATTGCTGATCACGCCCAGGCCACCGCCCTGCCGCCCCTGATGATTTGGGGAGCACCAGGGGTGGGGAAGTCCAGCGTGGTTGCGCAGGTCTGTGCCCAACATGGCGTCGGCCTGATTGATGTCCGGCTAGCCCAGCGCGAGCCCGTGGATATGCGCGGCCTACCGGTGCCCGATGGCGATACGGTGCGCTGGTTGCCCAGCGCGGAGTGGCCTCGCGACCCCGACTCCCGCGGTATCATTCTCTTTGATGAGCTCACCGCTGCCGATCGATCTCTGCAAGTGGCCGCCTATGAATTCATTCTCGATCGCCGCTTGGGCGACCTCTACCGCGTGCCCGATGGCTGGGTGGTGGTGGCGGCAGGCAACCGCGTTGAGGACCATGCGGTGTCGGCGCCGCTTTCCAGCGCTTTGGCCAACCGCTTTGCCCATGTGGAACTAGATCCCACGGTAGAAGATTGGGCCTCCTGGGCGGTGGCAGCTCAGGTGGAACCAGTTCTCATCGCCTTTGTGCGCTTCCGCCCAGATCTTTTACTGGATCAGCACGGTGACCTCAGCCGCGGCTGGCCCTCGCCGCGTTCCTGGGCAAGGGTCGGCCGTATTATGGCCGACCGCGATCGCCTGAGCCCCGTGGTGCAGCAGGCGCTGATCAGCGGCCTGGTGGGCGAGGCCGCGGCGGCAGAGCTGAACGCCTTCCTCGACTGGGCTGGCGATGCCCCCGATATTCATGACCTATTGCGCAGTCAGGGGCGCTTGGCGCTCCCCAAGCGGGCTGATCAACGCCATGCCCTGTGTGCCGCCGCCGTCCACCATCTCCCCCACATGCCAGACCGCTTGCAGGTATTGGGCCGCTTTATTGCCCTGGCCTGCGCCTTGCCCGCCGATCTCGCGGCCATGATGATGGCGGATGCCCTGCGCGTGTTTCCAGCCGACCTGGTCACGGCGATGATGGCCCATCGCCAGTGGCAGCGCTGGCAAGAGGGCCATGGTCGCCACCTGCAAGAAGGCAGCCACGAGCGCTGTATTGTGGTGGCCTAAGCATGGATGCCCACGATCGTCTACACATCAAGCAGCAGGCCGCCACCCTGTGGGAGCGCGACCGTGCTCGGCTGTATGTGCGCTTTCCTTTTTTAGCGGCCCTAGCCAGCCATCTGGAGATGCGGGCGGTGATTGATGAGCGCATCCCCACCGCCGCCACCGATGGTCGGGTGCTCTACGCCAACGCCCTCTTGCTGCTCCATCTCAACGAGGCCCAGCGCGCCGTGCTCCTCGCCCACGAAGTGTGGCATGTGGCCCTAGATCACGATGGCCGCCGTGGCTACCGCGATCCAGAGCGCTGGCATCTGGCCGCAGATCACGAAGCAAACCAGGTGCTCCGTGCCTCAGGCATGCAGCTGCCCAGCAATGCCCTTAGCTATGCCGATGCCCCCAGCGATCAGGCGGAAAGCGTCTACGCCTGGCTACCGCAGCAGGATCCGGGCCCGAATCCAGCACCACAGCAGCGGCCAGCCCTCACCGCCCAGCGCCTCCCTGGTTCCTGGGCCATCCCTGATATGCGTGACGACCTCGCCCAGCAGCGCGACCCCGATGTGGACGATCCCAGCCCTGGCTCAGTGGGGCAGCGCCATCTCCGCCGGGCCCTGCAATGCCAGCCCGGCCAGCTCCCTGGTCAACTGCAGACCCTGTTGCAACGCCTCCTCACCCCCCGTGTCCCCTGGCAGCGCATCTTGGCCCAGAGCCTCGCCTCCTGTCTGGGGGGCAGCGCCACCTGGAGCCCGCCCAGCCGTCGCAGTGCCTGGAGCGGTATCTACCTCCCATCCCGCCGTTCCCAGCACCTGCGCCTCGCCGTGGCCATGGATACCAGCGCCAGCACTGCCGAACAGGCCAACCAATGGTGGGGAGAACTGCGTGGCATCCTCGCCTGCGCTCCACGCTGGACGGTGCGCCTCGTGCAATGCGATAGCCGCATCCAAGAGGACCGCACCATCGACGATCGCCAGGCCTTTAATGTGGCCCATTGGCCCCGCCGCGGCAACGGCGGCACCGACTTCCGCCCGCTCTTCCGTCGCCTAGAGAGCGATCCCCCACCCCTATTGGTCTGTTTAAGCGACGCGGCCGGCCGCTTCCCCACCCAAGCCCCACCCTACCCCGTGCTGTGGGTACTGCCGTCAGCCGCTACTCCGCGACAGCCACCGCCATTTGGGAAGGTGCTGCAGGTGGT
>REDX01000301.1 GCA_007695355.1 Planctomycetota bacterium | reverse complement strand
CCACCGGCGCCGTCGAGAGCACCGATTGCCACCATAGCATAAAGGCGGTCCAAACCAGACCGCCGACAACAAAGAAGATGACGCCGACGATAATAAGGCCGATGAGTGCGATATTTCCTGTGGAAATAGCGAGGTTGGGGTACATGGACGACTCCTGGGGTGTGGATGTTTAACTGTTTTGTTTGATGATATAGAATGGGAGCGGAGGGGAAGGTTTCATCCCTGGGCGGGAGGTTCTTCGGGCTGCCGGATGACCACGATCTCTGGACCATCGATGCGCAGGACGCGGACCCGATCGCCGCGTCGGCCACTGCCGGACTCCATGCTGACATCCAATTCGCCGGCGTCGAAATGGCAGCGCCCGGTGGGCATGGCATCGGTGGAGAGGGTGCCGATGACGCCCGGCTTAACGGCGAAGGATTCGGCGAGGTGGTGATAGCCAGCATCTTCGGTGAGTTCGGCCTGGATTACTAAACGCGAGTTCCCGAGGCGGCGCAGGCCAAAGCGAATGGCGAAAATGGCCATAAGCGGGCTGCTTACCAGCAGCACCCAGCCGAGGGCGGGGGTGGCATAAAAACCTACCACAATGCCGCCAACGCTGCTTACCCCGGCGAGGGCAGTGATAAAGCCGCCGCTCACCACAAAGAATTCCAGCGCGAAGAGTAAAACCCCAATGATCACCAAGGCGATGGCCAGGGCTGCGAGGGCGCCGCTGCTTAATCCAGGGGCCTGAGCGCCGACAACAGCGAGGGGAATGATGACGAACGGAGTCATGCCACGCCCTCCGAATCTTGTGGTTGAAGTGGGCGGACCAGCAGTTCACCAAAAGCTTCACCAATAACTTCCACCGGGGTGCCGGGGGCGATAAACGCTGAATGTTCGGCGCTGGCGCTGTAGCTACGGCCGTCGAGGATCACCGTGCCCGAGGGGCGGCATTCTGCGCTTATCACGCCGTGTTTGCCAACCGGGGAGGCGCCATCCTCACCGCTGCCAAGATTGCTTTCTCCCTTGCTCGTGCCGCCGATTACCGCGGACACGCTTAATCGATCAAGAAGGCCTAGCCGCGGGGCGAAGGTGACAAAGAGAACCATGCCGAAAATAATCAGGAAGAGCGAGGCGGTGAGATTGATCAGGCCAATCTGCAGGGCTTCGGTATTGTAGGTATTATCGAAATCCCAACTCATATCCGCCGGCAAAAACGCCCCGAGGAGGCCGGTGAGAGTTATAAGGCCGCCGAGAATAAAGAGTATCCCCCCGCCAAACATGGTCAGCAATTCGAGGATGATGAGGCTCATGCCAATGGCCATGGCAATGTATTCCCAATTGCCCACCAGATCTTGGTAGTACTGCAGGACGAAAAAGATGCTGCCGCAAACCGCAGCCAGGATGGCGAAGAGGCCCACCCCCGGGGTTTTGAACTCAAAAATAATGAAGAGCAGGGCGAGGCTAATAAAGAGGGGGGCGATGGCGCCAAGGCGGCGGGCGGTGAGTTCGACGGGGGTGGGGGAGAAATCATGGACTTCGGCTGCCTGCACCCCGAGGTGGGCATAAAGATCCTCAATGGAATCAACCAAGCCGGTGGCCATCTGGCGTTCTAGGGCCTCGTTGCCGGTAAAGGTGAGGAGGCGATCGTGGCCAGCCACCAGCACCCACTGCTGCGGATTTTCAGGGTCGATTTCAGGGTGATCGGCGAGGAAACTGCCGCGATCGTCCTCAATCACGAAAATGCGCCGGCCATCCTCAAAGCGCGCCTCATGCAATTCTTGATTGCGCGCCGTCATTTTAACCAAGAGGGCCTTATCCCATCCACGTTCGTCTGCGGTGGCGCGCAAAATGGTGCGTAGGGCCGTCTCGATTTTCTCTGGGGCGTATTTGAGTTCGCCGTCTGGACCCTGGAAGACAATCCCAATATTGCCAATAATCGCATTTGGTCGCATATAGATATCGTGATGGCCATAGGCCAGCATGGCGGCGGCGGAATAGGCCGATTGATCGATCCAGGCAATCATGCGTACATTTTGCCGGCGCGATTCTTGAATCACATGTTCAACCAATTCGATGGCGGCAAAGAGCTGGCCGCCGGGGGAATTAATATGGGTAATAATGGTATTGGCGCCCACCGCCTTGGCCTCGGCCATGGCCCGGCGCATATAGCGTAATTGGCGACCATCGATAATGCCGTGCACGGAGACACGGGCGACGGTGCCAAGGCCATGGCCAGCCTCCCCCTGATCATCACCACTGGTTTCTCCATCGGCATCTTCCGGCGCGTTCGCCGCCTCCTCGACGTCGGTCTGGGCAACCGCAGTGTCAGAGCTTTGGTGGACCGCTTCCGGTTGCTCAATGGGAGCTGAGGGAATGGTCGCAGGCTCGACTTCATCTCCGGCGATGGCCAGGGATAGACTCAGCCAGCACAGGGGGATAAATAAGAGCGAAGGGCGCAGAAAACTTGCCATGGTGTGGAAGAGCCTTGCAGAGGGAGACCGTTTAAGGGCCAGAGTGCTTGGGGTACGAAGCAGAGCTTATGCTGTGGGCTGCGATTGCCATCACTGCCTGCCCGCCGTGCAAGGTCTCGGCGGCTGGCTATGGACCGACAAAGAGGCTGGCTAAGGGCATTGGTGGACAGCCTCCCGGGCTGCAGATAGCCTAGGCCCATGGCAAAGTTCCCCCAGCGTGGCCCAGGCGGCCAACCTCCTTCCCGACGGCGTCGCGCTGATGCCGAAAGACCGATTCCCTCTCCGCAGAGCACCACGGCCTGGGAGGCCCAGGCCCAGTGGTATGACCAGCGCCAGGGCGAAGCGGGTGATGATTTTCACAGCCAATTGGTTCTGCCCGCGGTGCTGCGGCAATTGGCGGTACAGCCTGGGCAAACGGTTCTCGATTGCTGCTGTGGTAATGGGGTTTTGGGGCGACACTTAGCCAGTCACGAGATACGTTCGATTGGCATAGATGCGGCCCCTAGCCTGATTGAGGCTGCGCGCGAGCGGGCAGGGGCCCTCGAAGAGCACCGTCTTGGCGATGCTCACCGTATGCTTGCCGATCAGCTGGTGGCTCCGGCTAGCTGCGATGCTGCGGCCCTGGTTCTCGCCCTTCAGGACCTTGACCCTTTGGACAAGGTCCTGCGCGGCTGTGCCCATGTGGTGCGTCCCGGTGGTCGGCTGGTGATCGTTCTCACCCATCCCTGTTTTCATCTGCCCAAGGCACACCACTGGGGCTGGGACGAAGAGGCGGGGATGATGTACCGGCGCCTCGATGGTTATGCTTTGCCCCGGCGCATCCCGATTAAGACCTTTCCTGGTCGTTCCTCATCGGCTTCATCAAGTTCTTATCACCGTCCCCTGGCGATGTATCTCAATGCCCTTGGCGCGGCCGGTTGGGGGGTGATTGGCAGCGAAGAACTCTGCTCTCATCGTCGCGGTAGCCGTGGCCGTAAGTCTGCAGCCGAGGATGCGGCGCACCGGGAATTCCCGGTGTTTTTGCTGCTGACCGCCCAGCGTCTCGAACCCGCTCTACCCGCGCGGCAGGGATAGGTGAAATTTGGAAAGGGCGTCCTCTCTGCAGGGAACTATCCCGTGGCCCCGGTTTTCCGGCGGCGCCTGCGTCCTTTGCACAGGGTTTGGGCGGCCTAGGGAAGACATGTCCGCCAGGTGGCTTCTGCTGATTTGCGTTTTCTTTGCCGGCACAGGTGCAGCGCTGCGTTCGCCGGGGCAGGCCTTGGATCACCGGGATCGCGGAGTGTGTGGGTGAGCGGCCTATGGCGGCGTTTGGGCACGGTCTCCTCGTGGACCATGGGCTCTCGGGTGCTGGGCCTGATCCGTGATCGTTTACTGGGCTCGGCCTTTGGCGCTTCGCTGCTGCTGGACGCCTTTTTTCTGGCTTTTGCCCTGCCTAATTTACTGCGGCAATTATTTGGCGAGGGGGCACTTACCACTGCCTTTATTCCCCGTTACGTGCGCCTGCGCGATGCCGATGCCAGCGGCATTGGTGAGGGTGAACGCTTTGCTGGTCTGGTGCTTACCCGCCTTTGCGCCCTGTTGGGACTCTTTGCCGCTATCGGCATGGCAGCAGCGGCGCTATTGATCCTGATCGCTGGCCCTCGCACGGCGCTGGTGGCGATCCTCGCCTTGGTGCAGATTCCCTACTTAGTCTTTATCTGTGCGGCCGCCGTCATGGCTGGCATGCTGCAGGCGAGGGGCATGTTTTGGGTGCCAGCGGCCTCGCCGTTGCTGCTCAATGTGTGTTTGATTGCAGCGGTGATATTGAGTCGCGATCCCCTGGTCCTGCCTTGGGCGGTGCTGATTGCCGGCATTCTGCAAGCGGCCTTTCATCTCTGGGCGCTGCATGGGACTAAGGGGGCCGTCCCCGCTCTCAGTTGGCAGAGCACGCAGGCCTTGCGCGAATTGCGTCGCGCCTGGGTGCCCACGGTTTTGGCGGCGAGCGCCCAGCAAATTAACGTTTTTCTAGATAGTCTTATAGCCTACGCCTTGCTCGCCCATCGACCGGGGGCCGTGACGGTGCTCTATTTCGCCAATCGCTTGCTGCAGCTACCGATGGCCTTGGTCGCCAATGGCGTCGCTACGGCTATTTATCCGGACATGGCGCGCGCCCATCGCGAGGCCGGTTGGACGGGTTTGGGGGTATTGCTGCGCCGCGGCACGGCCATGCTCTCCGGCCTGCAATTGCCAGCTGCCATTGGCCTTTGGCTGTGTGCCGATCCCTTGGTGCGCACGGTCTTCCAGGCTGGGGCATTTGGCCCTGAAGCCGCCAGTCGAACCGTGTTGGTTACCCAATTTTACGCCGTCGCGCTTATTCCTCTCTCTCTCAATAAGCTCTTGATCCGCGCTCATCATGCGGGCCTCGACCATCGACGGCCTTTGATCTTCGCTTATATCAGTGTGGCCGTCAATTTGGTGCTCAATGTGATCCTCGTACAGACGCCCCTTTACGAGGCCGGTCTCGCTTTGGCCACCCTCTGTTCGGGAACCCTGGCCGCAGCCCTGGCGGCTTTCAGTCTGCGCCAACGGGGCAGTGGTGCCTTGATTAGCCTGCCGCTCTTACTGCGTCCAGCCTTGGCGAGTCTGATCATGGGGCTGGCGGTTTGGCTGCTGTTGCATTACTGGCAGTTAGATCCTGCCGCAGGCAGTTTGCAACATGGCTGGCGTCTTTTCGGGGCGGTTGTGCTGGGGGTCGCAGTCTATGCTCTGGTTTGTGGCCGTCGGGGCCTTGCTGCCCTGCGCCGGGGCTAGGTATGGGGGCAGAGCTGACGAGGGCCTCGATTCCCCGCTTATCGGCAAACACCAAGCTTCCACGGCCATTTTTAGGTGAAAAGCTTACCCAGGGACTTCCCCATCTGGCTTGGCGCCGCCCTGGGCCTGCCGCAGGTTGCCCACTTGAGGCGGATGTCCTAGCGCCTAACCTACCTTGCACTGTTATCCTTTAGCCCGTCACGGAGTTCCCATGGCCAGTTCCCCGCAGATCTTGGTACCCCTTGCCAAAGACATGAAATCGGTGGCGATTGAAACCCACCTTCTCCAAGATCGCATGGTCTTTTTTGGCGAAGAAGTGAACAACGAAAGCGCAAACGCCTGCGTGCAAAAGCTGCTGGTCTTGGCTGCTCAGGATGCCAAGGCGCCGATAACCCTCTATATTAATAGCCCCGGTGGCAGCGTTATCGATGGTATGGGAATTTACGATACCATTCGGGCGATCGCCCCTCCGGTGCATGCGGTGGTCTGTGGCATGGCCGCCAGCATGGGTGCGGTGATCCTCTCGGGCTGCGAAAAGGGTCAGCGCGCCATTATGCCCCATGGCGAGGTGCTCTTGCATCAGCCCTTGGGTGGTGCCCGTGGGCCAGCCACTGATATTAAGATTGGTGCAGAGCGCATCTTGAAGACCAAGGAAACCCTGCTGCGGGTCTTGGCCGAGAACTGCGGCCAGAGCTACGAAAAATTGGTAGAGGACTGCGATCGCGATTATTGGCTCGACGCAGAAGAAGCGGTGGCTTATGGAATCTGCGACTACGTCTACGGTCAGAAGTAGCCAAGTGGTTGCGCTGGCCGCGTCTATTTAGATTGCGATCCCATTATTCAGCTAGATGAACCCGGTGATTTGTGCCGGCAGTTAATCCCAAAAAAAAACCGCCTCGGCATGAGCCGAGGCGGTTTTTTTGTGTGCCAGGCATGGCACGTATCTCGGAGGGTGAAAGTCCCTCTTCGG
>REDX01000294.1 GCA_007695355.1 Planctomycetota bacterium | reverse complement strand
TTTGCCCCTCGAGCTCCCCAGGGCTCTGCTAAACGTCCAGCAGAGTTGTGGGGGTAGGGGGCTTTGTGCTCTTTTAGAAACCGACACAACTTTGGTACTTGACACCCAGCCCATAGATGCGCCGCCCTGGCGAGCAGCTAGGGCGACTTATGTCGCCATGGGCATGCCCCAGCCGGGATGCCGCAACTGTCCTTCGTCCTTTGCCCCTCGCTAACCCTCGTTCGCCCTGCTCATCAGCCCTTTGCTCCTCGCCCAGCCCATACCTCTACTGGATTAGCCCGCCGCGCTGTCGATGCTGGCTTGAGATGGTCGACCAAGCTCCTTCGTCCCCCGCTCCCCGCGCCTGGTCTGCCCTGCGCCGCCATGTGCTGCCCCTGCTGCTGCGCCAACGCTGGCGTCTGCTGCTGGGCTTGGCTACCTTGGTGGTGGTGGACGTGGCCCAGCTCATCTCCCCGCGGCTGATGGGCCAGGCGGTGGATGCCCTGGCAGAGGGGGCTGAGGTCTGGTCCATTGCCCTGCTGGTGCTGGGTCTGGGTGCTTTGGTGGCGGTCCTGCGCTGGCTCTGGCGCATTTGCTTTGTCGGCGCCTCGCGGCGGGTGCGCCGGGATCTGCGCGCCCGGCTCTTTGATCGGGTGCTCGGCTTGGATGGTCAGGCCCGCAGTCGCTACAGTTCCGGAGACCTGATCACCCGCTCTACCACCGATGTCGAGGCGGTCGGCATGGCCTGCGGCTTTGGTATTTTGGCCGCCGCCGATGCCCTGGTCATGATTCTCTTGGTGGCGCAGCGGGTGCCGGCGGTGGGTGGCAGCGCGGCGGCCTGGGCCCTGCTGCCCCTGCCGCTGATGGCGATCTGGGTACTGTGGGCCGGGCGCCAGGTGCATCGCCGCTTCCAGGCGGTGCAGGAAGGCAATTCGGCCTTAAGCGAAGAGGCCCGCGAGCTGCTGGCGGCCTCGCGCTATGTCAAAGGCAGCGGCCGCGGCGAGGACCTCAGCCAGGGCTTTGTTCGCGCCAATGCCGCCCAGCGCGCCGCTGCCCTGGATCTGGCGCGGATTAATGCCTGGTTTGATCCCATGATTATGGCCCTGGCCGCCATCGCCCAGGCGATTCTCCTGCTGGCGGTGGGGGGACGGGTGATTGCCGGCGAGCTGCCGGTAGGAGCCGTGGTGGAATTAGCCGGCTATGTCGCCCTGCTCACCTGGCCGGCGATGGCCATTGGCTGGTCGGTCAATCTGCTGCAGCGCGGGGCGGTGGCGGGGGCGCGCATTGGCGCGGTTATCGACGAGCCCAGCTCCATGCCCTGCCCGGCGCAGCCAGCCTCCCTGGCCGGGGTCAGCCGCCTGCGGGTTTGCCAGCTGGATCTGCATTTGGGCGATGAGCCGGTCCTGCGCGGCCTGGATTTAGAGCTGCGGGTTGGCGAATTGGTGGGCCTGGTTGGCCCCAGCGGTGCCGGCAAAAGCACCCTCCTGCGCTGCCTGGCGCGCCTGCAAGCAGTCCCCCCCGGCAGCCTCTATTATGGCGCGGTGGCAGCAGAGGATGCAGACCCCACCGAGGCCCGCTCCCTGATTGCCCTGGCGGCCCAAGAGCCGGTGCTCTTTGCCGGCAGCGTGCGGGAGAATATCTGCCTAGCCGATGCCGACTGCCCCCAAGAGCGGGTGGTGGCGGCGGCCCGCGCCGCCGGCATTCATGAGGAAATCTTAAGCCTCCCCGGTGGCTACGAGGCCCCCCTGGGCGAGCGCGGGCTTACCCTATCCGGCGGTCAGCGGGCGCGCATTGGGCTGGCCCGGGCCCTGGTCTGCGAGGTGCCCTTCTTGCTCCTCGATGACTGCCTCGCCGCCGTCGACGGCGATCGCGCCGCCCAGGTGGTGGCCGGTTTGCGCCAGGCGGTGGGCAGCCGTGGCGCCCTGGTGGTGGCCCATCGTCTGGCCACCGTGGCCGCCTGTGATCGCATATTGGTCCTCGAAGGGGGCCGCTTGAGCGAGAGCGGTAGCCATGAAGCCTTACTGCGTCAGGGCGGCCACTACGCCCAGATCTGGGCCCTCCAGCATGGGCAATCCGATGCCGCAAGCGGGGCTGGGCATGACTGAGATCAACGACGATATCGACACCCGGCCCTTTGACGCCGGCCTGCTGCGGCGCCTAGTGGCCCTGCTTCGGCCCCAGCGCCGGCGGATGATTGCTGCCCTGCTGCTGGCCTGCCTGGCGGCACTGATGGAACTCAGCGCCCCGGTGCTGCTCAAGTTGGCGGTAGACCACGCCATCCTCGGCCCCGGCGGTGCCGAGGCCCAATGGCGCATGCTGGCCCTGATTTGCCTCGCCATGGGCATGGTCGCCCTCGGCCAATTGCTGCTCAGCGTCAGCACTTCCTGGCTCATGCAGCGGGCCGGCCAGGAGGTGCTCCACGACCTGCGCCGCAGCCTTCTGCAGCGCCTCCTACGGCTACCCATGGGCGGCCTGCTGCGCCAGCCGGTGGGCCGCTTGCTAACCCGCACGGTCTACGATCCGGCAACGATTAATGAATTCGTCGGCACCGTGGTGGTGCAGTTAACCCGGGATATTTTGGTGATTCTCGGCTGCGTAGCGGTGCTGTGGTGGCTGGATTGGCGCATTCTTTTGGTCGTGCTGCTGGCCCTGCCCCTCTTATTGGGCGCCAGTCTCCTCTTTCGCCGTTTCGCCCGCACCAATTGGCGGGCCATTCGCGCGGCGGTGAGTCGGATGACTGCCCGTCTGGCGGAAACCCTTTCCGGCCTGGACGATATTCAATTGGCGCGGATTGAAGCGCGCACCCGCAGCGGCTATGCCGATGACAATGGCGATGACTTTGCCGCCAATATGCGACAGATGCATGTCTTCGCCGTCTTCCAGCCCAGTTTTTATATGATTAGCATCATCGCCGTGGTGGCGGCGCTGCTCGCCGGCGCCGGAGCGGTGGCAGTTGGTGGGGCTAGCCTCGGCGCTGTCATTGCCGCCCTCGGGGTGGTTGAGCTCATGTTCCGCCCGGTGCGCGACCTGGCAGAAAAATACAATGTGCTACAAGCCGCCCTCGCCTCCGCCGAGCGCGTGGCCGAGGTCTTGGACAGCAGCGAGGAGCCGGACCAGGGCACTCAGACCCCGCCCGATGGCGCCGCCCATATCCGCTTCGAGGGGGTATGGTTTGCCTACGATGCTCCCACTGAACCCGGCGCCGAGCCGCCCTGGGTCCTGCGCGATTTCCATGCCAGCATTGGCCCTGGCCAGTGCCTGGCCCTGGTCGGCGCCTCGGGCAGCGGCAAGAGCACGGTGGTGGCCCTACTGCTGCGCCTCTATCAGCCCCAGCGCGGGCGCATTACCTGCGATGGGGTGGACATCGCCAGCTTTGGCCTTATCGCCTGGCGCCGGCGCCTGGGACTGGTCCTGCAGGAAGCCGCCCTCATGGCCGGCAGCGTCCGCGCCAACTGCCTGGCCGGCGCCGATTCCCAGGCCGCCAGCCGCTTGCCCAGCGCCGCCGCCACCAGCGGCGTCGATGCCCTGCCCGGCGGCGGCCTAGAACGCCTGCTGGGGGAGGGGGGCCGCGGGGTCTCCGCCGGCGAGCGCCAATTGATTAGCCTCACCCGAGCCCTCTTGAGCGACCCCACCCTCCTCATCCTCGACGAAGCCACCGCCCACGTCGATAGCCAGGCCGAGGCCCGCATCCAAGCCGCCATCGACGCCCTCGGCGCCGCCGGCTGCGGCCTCCTCATAATCGCCCACCGCCTCGCCACCGTCCGCCGCGCCGATGAGATCCTGGTCTTGGATCAGGGCGTGGTGGTAGAGCGCGGCAGCCACGCCCAACTCATGGCCGCCAATGGCCGCTTCGCCGAACTCGAACGCCTCCACCGCGGTGATGCCTGGGAGGGGGGCTAAGGCCATTATCGACGTTCCCTAGCTGAGGAATCTCAGCCAAAATCTCCGCAGGTCCGCCAGCCATCACGAACCATCTGAATTACGCAGAAATCGCTGTAATCAAAAGGGGATAGTTTGCTCACTATGAGGCGACTGATGTCTTTTGAAAAGGTGGAGAAAAAAGTGTAATCGCCGGCATCCTGATCGATCACTGGGCTGGAAAAATGGGAAGTGTAGATATTGCGATGTTTGCGATCCTTGCCGCTGTAATAGACCCCAAAGCGATGGGGAAAGACTTCGCTGAGGATTTCAAAGGTAATGACATGGTAAGGCTCCACAGCCTTGATGGATTGGATGATACGCTGTCTGTCCCGGTGCAGAATGGCATTGAGGGATTCGGGGTTTCCATCCGGTTGGTTGGGGCCATAGGCTATGCCGAGGTCTTCGCATTCAGCGGCGACAAAGGCGTCAAGGCAATTTGCAATAAATTCGCGATCGATGATCGCGGCATCCTCAAATCGGTCGCTGTTTGTTTTTGGTGTTCGTGCAATGTGTTCAATAGTGTGAACGAGGGTGGATAGCAAATTCCGATAATGGTTTTCTTCAATAGAATCGGCTGAAATGCGACGACCACTACCGTTTCGGTCAATCAAATTATGACTTGCATGGTAGGACGGCAATGCTAAATCCTTGGCATGAAGAAGCGAACAAATGTCTGCCGGAGATTCCTGTGCATCGCTGCGGCAGTGGAATCAATATAATGCCTCTGATAGTTGTCTTATTTGCCCTTATTTTTCCGGCGGTGATTTGCGCACAGGATAAATTTATAGCGCTGCCGAATCCTGATGGTTTGTATTATTTCTATGACGTCAGTACAGGGGAGAGGTATTGGGGCCCATTTAATGCTGCTAGAGACTATGGATGCAATGGACTTGCGCCAGTTTCCTTGAGTGGTGAAAATGATTGGCACTTCATAGACAAGTCGGGGGACAGGGCTGTGCCTGGTCCTTTCCGCGATGCCCATCAATTCAGCGGTGACATGGCTGGCGTTTTACTTCAGACCGGTGAGTGGCACTATATAAACAGTAGCGGGGATATTCTTGGTGGACCATTTGATTTCGCGAGTCCGTTCTATGGGTCTTGTGCGCTTGTTAAGCTGCCGGGCGAAGATAAATATACCATCGTCGACAGGAATTTCAATGTCATGTTACACGGCGTGGAAGATGATCTATCGTTTAATGGTTCTTCCGTTGGTGACAACTCCGTGTGGTCAATTCGCCTAAACAGGTTGTGGTTTTTTTGGCACCCGAGGTTGGGCTTTCTGTCATCTGGTCTGGACGTTCCATTTATGGGACCTAGTAGATTTGGAATCGCCGCTATTTCTAGGGAGGATGGGTTGGTCTACAGGCACAAGGTTCTAGGTGAAGTATTCGGTGACCAATCGGTTGTTACAGGATTTATGGGCTCGTGGTTTGGTCGAAAAAATAAAGATGGTTTCGAGGAGGTTTATTTTGTTACGGGAGCTAAGCCTTTTGGTGATTTTGAGTCAATTTTCGCTGCTTCTGGTAGGTGGTTTTCATTTCGTTGTATCGATTCTGTATGGGGGGTTGGATTTATATATGACGCGATTGAGGGGCTTTGCTTAACATCTAGCCCATCGCTAGAATTCAGGGCGTTTGGTATGATGGCAAATGATACGACTGCAGTTATTGCGGGGATTGCTCATAATGCATTTGCTCTCGTCGACCATAGGCTAAATCTACTTGTTGACACATCCGAAAGAATTCCCGCCGTGAATATAGGTGCGCTCTTCAATGGAGTTGAAGGTGTCCTTCCCAAGGCACTCCCGCCAAATCAAAGACAGACTTTAATCAATGCTATTGAGGTGAGGAGAAATATTTTGAAGAAGCTTTTACAAGGGGTTAGCCGAGAGAGAGATGTCTATGCTTATAACCTATTATACGCAGATGTCTTGGCTCCTCTTTTGGAATCGGTCGAATTGGGGCCGCATATTTTTGATAAAGAATTTTGGGGATCAGTACTTGGGCCATTTTTAGAGGATGCCGATGGGGGCGATGGGGACAGGAAATCTTTTCCCGAGGATCCCTAAAAAACTAGGGGCAAACAATAATTGAGGGCTGTTGCGGGAAGAAAAACAGAAAAACAAGGACAAGAAAAACAAGGACAGGCATCGATTGTGGATGTAGCGCAGTAGTGCCTGCTCCAATCATCCACCGATCAACGGATGCCGGTTCGAGCAAGGAAATCGTCGGGTTCCGGACCTGAGCAAGGGTGCTTTAGGGCATCATTTGCCGTCGCCAATTCATGCACACCATGCCTGATGCCGACCCTCGAATTTG
>REDX01000231.1 GCA_007695355.1 Planctomycetota bacterium | reverse complement strand
GGGGCTTTTAGTCCTGCTGGAATTATAAAACTGCATGTCCCTAATTTAAGAGTGGTGCTTGCTCAGTTGGGGTGGTTGGCTTGAATGGGGTGGGGGGTAAGAGCGATGGATGAGGTAAGGGCTGGTGCGATGAGGGGTGCTCACTGGCCGAGGTTGCTATTGCCGTTGCTGGCGCTGCTGGGTGCCATTGCCCTGGCCGCCTGTCAGACGCGGCCGGGACGGGGCGGGGCGACTCAAGCTGCTACCCCACTGCCGGCGCCGGCCCCCGCTAGCCAGCGTCCGCAGGTTCCGGCGGCCCCTTCTCCAGCCGTGACCCCAGCGCCGCAGCCTCGCCAATTGCCGCCCCTGGTGGCTGAGCCGCGCCTGGATGTGCTGCTGGGCCGTGGCGAGCGAGCCTATATTACCCTGCACCAAAGCGCCATGCTTGATGATCGGCGACTGGCGCCGGGGCGCATTCTGGTGGAGCGTCGCCCCGAGGGGGTGGTTGTCGCTGCCTTGGGTTTGCGCCGGGCCAATGAAATGCACCTGCGCTTTTCCGGTGTTTCGGGGGCTACCTTTAGCTTTGATCCGGGATCCGGTGACACCCGTTACGGTGGCGATGTGGTGTTTAAGGTCTTAGGAAACCATGTGGTGGTGATTGAACGTTTGGGGCTGGAAGACTTTTTGCCTGGGGTCTTGGTTAAGGAGATGGGGGCCTCTTGGCCCTTGGAGGCTTTAAAAGCGCAGGCGGTGGCTGCCCGTTCCTATATTGCTAGTCAGTATTTGCGCCGCCACGATCAGCTCTGGCACGTGGCTGCCGCTGAGCGGGTGGACCTCGCCTACGCCGGCTATATTGCCAATCCTCATTCCCATTTGCGCACGGCTCTGCAGCAGACCCGGGGTGACCTGCTGCTCTTTGGCGGCCTGCCCCTCACCGCCTGGTTTCATTCCTGCTCCGGCGGGCGCACCGCTGCCAAGGCCGAGGTTTTCCCCGAGCGCATGGCCGCCGATGGGGTTACCGATCCGGCCCCCGCCATGCCTTCGGTGGAGGATCCCTGGGCTGAAGCGGGGGCCAGGGGCCTCAATCGGCCGACGGTGTATCGCTGGGAATGGCGGGTGGCGGGCGATGCCCTGTCCTGGCGCATTCGTCAGCAGGCGGCCGCGGAGGGTCTCTCCTTAGACCTGGGTCCGATTACTCGGATTGAAGTGCTGAGCCGACATGGCAGCGGCCGCGCCGGGCAGTTGGCGGTGCATCATCGCGGAGCCGAGGGGGGTGGGCGTTGGCTGGTGGACGCTGGTCGATTCCGCCTCTTGGCTGGCTCGCATCAGCTCCGTAGCACTTGGTTTACCGAGCTCTCCAGCCGCGGCGGCGAACTCTATTTCGCTGGACGCGGTTTTGGTCACGGTGTTGGCATGTCTCAGATAAGCGCCTGGGCGATGGCCCAGGAGGGGCTGCTGGCTGGCCAAATCCTCCGCCACTTTTATCCCGGAGCGACCCTGGTGCGCCGCTGGTAGGCTTATTGCCACCGTATTTAATGGCTCTCCGCCGTGCTTCTCTCCCTTCGCTAACCCGTTCGCTAACCCGCTTGCGTCGCTTGCGGTGGGAGTTTTTTTTAGCGCTGCTGTGCTTGGCCCGAGCTGCGGCCGGATTGCAGCCAGGCCCAGAGGGTTTCGATATCCCCAGGGGTGACGCCGGGCAGAGCTTCGGCTTCACCGAGGGTGCGCGGGGCGCCGCGTTGGAGGCGGCTACGGCCTTCGTTGGATAGTCCGGGGACTTCGCTCCACTGCAGCTGACTGGGCAGGGTGAGGTCGCGCAATTGCTGGAGGCGTTGGATGCGCACGGCTTCCCGTTCGAGGTAGGCGGCATAGCGCAGTTCGATCCAGGTGCCTTCGGCCACCACTGGCGGCAGGGCGACTAGATGCGGGGCGATTTCCATGGCCTGTTCTAAGTCCAGGCCTTCGCCGCTTATGCGCTTGCGCGCCGCTGGCGGGGTGGCGGCGACGGCGGCATGGATCGCCTCGGCCTTGGCGGCCACTGCCTCTGCGCGGGCCTCGTCCACCAGGCCGCAGCGCCGGGCCAGGGGCACCAGGCGGCGGTCGGCATTGTCGGCGCGCAGGGAGAGGCGGTGTTCGGCGCGGCTAGTAAACAGGCGGTAGGGCTCATCCAGACCGCCGGCCACCAGGTCATCCACCATAACCCCGCCATAGGCGTCGGCCCGGGAGAGGATGAGGGCTTCCCGGCCGGCTAGCTCAAGGGCGGCATTGGCGCCGGCCAAGAGGCCTTGCATGGCTGCCTCTTCATAGCCCGAGGTGCCATTGATCTGGCCGGCCAAATACAGGCCGGGGACGCTGCGCACGCGCAGGGAATGGTCGAGCTGACTGGGGTCCACCACATCGTATTCTACGGCATAGCCATAGCGCAGAACATGGGCCTGGCTGAGGGCGGGAATGGCGCTGAGTATTTGATCTTGCACCGCCACCGGTAGGGAGGTGGAGAGGCCGTTGACGTAGACCTCACGGGTACGTACGCCCTCGGGCTCAAGGAAGAGTTGGTGTCGATCGCGGTGGGCAAAGCGCACCACCTTGTCCTCGATGGAAGGGCAGTAACGCGGCCCTACCGAATCGATTTGCCCATTGTACATGGGGGCGCGGTGGAGGTTGTCGGTAATCGCGGCGTGGGCTTCGGCGGTGGTGTGGCAGATCCAGCAGTGGACGGCATTGCGCACCGTTGCAGCGTGGGTTTCGAAGGCAAAAGCACGGGGGGCCTCGTCGCCGGGTTGGGCTTCGCACAGGGACCAATCGATGGAGTCGGCGTGCAGGCGCATGGGGGTGCCGGTTTTCATTCGGCCCAGGCGCAGTCCGAGGCGCTGAAAGGTATCGGAGAGGCCGAGTCCAGGTCCGTCGCCCATGCGCCCACCGGCCACCTGGGCTTCGCCCTGGTGCAGAAGTCCACGCAGGAAGGTACCGGTGGTCACCACGGTGGCCGCCGCCTGAATGTCGCGGCCATCGCGCAGGCGCACCCCCGTAACCCGGCCTTGCTCATCGATGAGGAGATCGACGCAGTCGCCCTGGAGGGGGAAGACGCCAGATAGGCCCTCGACGTATTCCTTCACCCACTGGGCGTAGGCGGGCTTATCGCATTGGGCCCGGGGGCTCCACATCGCCGGGCCCTTGCCGCGGCCAAGGATGCGCCAGTGGATGCCGGTGGCATCGGCGGCGCGGGCCATGACCCCGCCGAGGGCGTCAATCTCCCGCACCACCTGGCCCTTGGCGACGCCGCCAATGGCCGGATTGCAGCTCATTTTGGCGATGGTATCGAGGTTGCCGCTAATTAGGGCAACCCGGGCGCCAATGCGGGCGGCGGCAGCAGCAGCTTCGACGCCGGCATGGCCGGCGCCCACCACCGCCACATCAAAGCGGTGGCGCTGGCTGGTCATCGGGTTTTGGCGGCCTTGCCACCGACAACCTTGACGAAATCGACAAATCCGCTGGCCTGCTCTGCGAGTCGCTGGGCCAGTTCTGGATCTTTTAGGCCATTGGCGTCAAACTGTTGATAACTATCGCTAATCAGCACCCGGCGGGGGAACTGCAGGGCATTGCGATAGCCGGCAACCTGCTGGAAATGCTCTACCGCGCGCAGGGAGGCAAAGCGCCCGGCGGCGAGGCCGATAAAGGCGCAGGGGCGGTTATCAAAGCCGGCCGGGTAGGGCAGCATATCGATAAAGAGTTTGAGCGCGCCGGGATAGCTGCCGTTGTATTCGGGCACCACGAAGACCACGCCATCGGCAGCGAGGAAACGGTCGACGGCGGCGGTGACGGCGGGGCTGGGTTGCTTATAAGCGGTGGGCGCCAAAAAATCAGGGCTCAGCACCTGCTCAAGATCCATCAGATCGACGCTAACCTCCAGCTTCTCGTAAGCTTGGGCGGCAGAGGCGGCGAGGCGGGCGGAGAGGGAGCCGGCACGGTTGGTGCCGATGACGATGGCGAGGTGCATGGGAACTCCTTTGCGAGCAGCAAGGTGTAGGGATGGACGCCAGCGGGTAAAGGCGAGACCTGCGGCGGCGCGGCTGATGACGGTGGTGGGGAGATTGCCCTGCCGGGGCCGTGGGATAGCCTGCGGCCATGAACGATGCACCCGTGGCCACCGCACTCTCCGCCCTGCCCGATCACGCCGCCCTGCGCGTGGTTCCGGCCTGTCCCGCCCTGGACGCGGCGGCGGCTGCCGATGCCAGCGCGGCCATGGTCAAGCTCTTCAGCCAATTTCAGCGCGAAGGCCGCTGTCAAAGCGCCGCCATTGAGGTGCTTGGCGATGGGCATCTGCTGCTACTGGCTTGGCTGGGCCCAGCCTTGAGCGGATGCAGCCACGATAAGATCAATCACCTGCTGCAGCATCTCGGGCAGCGCCATGGCCGGCGATTGCTTGATGCCCCGCCGCTGGTGGTGGAGGTTGAGGGAGTCATCCAACACCTCAGCCATGCCGAATTCAAGGACTTAGTTCGCCAGGGGCGCCTTGGCTCTCATGATTATGCTTGGGATAGCATGGCCAGCACCCTGGGTGATTGGCGCTTGGCAGGCCGCCGTCCGCTGGCCGAGCATTGGCTTTCGCCCCTGCTGCAACGGGCCCTCTCAGCGCCATGATTCCCCGCGCCGTCATCCTCGCCATCGGTGACGAGTTGCTGCTTGGCCGCACCCAAGACACAAATACTGCCTATTTAGCTCGCTGGTGCCAAGATCACGGCATCCGGGTTGTGCGCAGCGCTATCCTCGGCGATGATGAAGCCCAGATGGTGGCGGCCATGGCCGCTGCGGCGGCGGAAGCAGACCTGGTGCTCATCACCGGTGGCCTGGGCCCCACCCGCGATGATCGCACCCGGCATGCCCTGGCCGCCGCGGCGGGGGTGCCGTTGCGCCAATCGGCCAGCGCCTGGAAGCAGATCCAGGCTTATTACGGCCGGGTTCGTCCTGGCGAAGCGGTGCCCGAAAGTAATCGTCGGCAGGCCCTTACCCCGCGCGGCGCCCAACTGCTGCGCAACGATCGGGGGACGGCGCCGGGCTTGGCGGTGGCGGTGGCGGAATCTTGGCTGGTGGCCCTGCCGGGGGTGCCGGTGGAAATGTACGCCATGCTTGAACGTTTGGCGCCTCGGCTGGCCACCTGGTTTCCCCAGCACCGCATTCCGGTGGTCCAGGAACTACACCTCTGCGGATTGGGTGAAAGTGCGGTGCAGGATCAATTAGGCGATCTCTTGGAGGGCGATGGGCGATTGAGTGTTGGCATTACCGCCCACGAGGCCGGCCATATTACCATCCGCGTGGTTGGATCGGCCAGCGCCGGCCGCCGCCGTCTCGCCGCCTGCGCCGCTCTCCTTGGGCCCTGGGTGCTGCCCGAAGCCGGGGTAGTGCCGTCCTTGGTGCATGTCCTGCGTCGTCGGGGTTTGACCATTAGCGCCGCCGAAAGTTGCACCTGCGGTCAGGTGGCAGCGTTGCTGGGTGCGGTGCCTGGGGTATCGGCGGTGCTGGAAGAAAGCCTCATTACCTACGCCAACCAGGCCAAAATCCGTTATCTTGGCGTCAGCGATTGGCTTATCGAGCAGAACGGGGTAGTATCTGAGGCCTGTGCCCAGGCGATGGCTGAAGGTATGCGCCTGCGCTCGGGTGCTGATCTGGCCGTCGCCACCACCGGCATTGCCGGGCCCGATGGTGGCACCCGGGCCAAGCCGGTGGGCAGCGTATGGATTGCCGTAGCCAGTCGCCAGGGCCTAAGCACCCGCTGCCTTCAACTGCACGGGGATCGCCAGCGAATTCAACGCCGGGCGGCAATTGCGGCCTTACGCTTAGCCTGGGAGCATGTACGCAGGCCTGCACGAACCCCCAACCCCTAGTGGTTGGCCTGCAGAGAGCCACTAGACCTGGGCCTTTCCGCCGCTATGCTCGCAACATCACTGGAGATAGCCCATGTCTGAGTCAAGCCTCTCGCCCCGCCTGCAAGTCGCCTGTCAAGCCCTGCTTGAGGAATGGGCCCGCCGTGGTCAATCCCCGGCTCCGCTTATTGGCGCCTGGCTTGACGGTATCTGGGGAGATGTTTTGGCGGCGGTTGAACTGCGCAGTCGTTCTGGCGATAGCCACATCCCCTTGGCAGAATTGCTGCAAGCAGCTCGCTGCTTGGGTCAGCAGCAGGCCGCAGAACTCGCCGCCTAACCCTGCGCCTAACCCTGCGCCTAACCCTGCGCCTAACCCTGCGCCTAA
>REDX01000165.1 GCA_007695355.1 Planctomycetota bacterium | reverse complement strand
TCATGGAGCTGGGATTATCCCCCCAGCCAGGGGCTTGAAAAGTAACTTACAAGGGTGGGACTGGTGTCCCACCAGAGCACTGGCGGCGAAAGTTGGCTGCCGCCTTGCGTGTTGGCGTGGTTTATTTCTCTTGGGGGCTTTGCCCCCTTGCCCCCCGGCGCAGCGCGCAGCCTGGAGGATGGGACTTTTGTCCCACCAGAGCGCCGGCGACAGTGGTTGGGTGCTCGCGGGGCATGGGGCTTGCTGCCGGGGGGCGGGGTGTAGGGTTGGCCCTGCGATCTGATCTATGGGTCGTACTCAGCCTAGGGGAAGACGGACATGGTGCGTGAATTAAGCGGTGATTTTAATGGCAGCGGTATGCGGGTGGCGATTGCTGCGGCGCGTTTTAATAGCGCCATTGTCGAGCGCTTGGTGGAGGGGGCCCTGGATGGGCTGGCCCGGCATCAGGTGACGGCCGATGGCATTGCCATCGCCCGCTGTCCCGGAGCCTGGGAGTTGCCGCTGCTTTGTCAGCGCCTGGCCGAGAGCGGGGCCTACGATGCCGTGATTGCCCTGGGTTGCGTGATTCGGGGGGATACGCCTCATTTTGATATGGTGGCCAATGAGTGCGCCAAGGGTGTTGCCCATGCCGGTATGGCGACCGGGCTGCCGGTGATTTTTGGCGTGCTGACCACCGATACCGTTGAGCAAGCCCAGGTGCGGGCAGGCATTAAGGCCGGCAATAAGGGCTTTGATGCTGCTTTGGCAGCAATTGAAATGGTTAACCTGCTGAAGTCCCTGCCTACCTCCCACTAATCCGCCCCTTCACCTTTCCCTGCTCATTGCCCGAGGCTTCCATGACTGATGCTGCCGCTCCACCCTCACCCCGTCGTCGCCAACCGACGCAGCAGTTGCGCCGCCAGGGTCGTGCCCATGCCCTGGCCTTGGCTTACGCCTTCGATCAAAAGCATTATCAGGATGACGAGCGCTTGGCGGTGGAAGGCGAGGGCGGCGAATTAAGCGCCGAGGCGCGGGAACACGGTCGTGGAATTTTTAATGGCCTAGTTATCGAGCGCACGGCGGTGGACGCCATTGTCGATGGCTGCCTAACCAATTGGACCCTGGGCCGGATGGCGGTCCTCGATCGCTCGATCCTGCGTTTGGGCTGCTACGAATTGCTCTACTGCCTCGATGTTCCGCCGAAGGTGGTGATCAATGAATACATTGAGCTGGCCAAGGTCTACGGTTCCGATGGCAAGACCGCCAAGCTGGTCAATGGGGTCTTGGATCGGATTGCCAAACAGCATCGCCAGGAGGTGGCGGGCTAATGTCCTCCCTCTCCCAGCCCACCCCGAGCTGGGGGGCTGCGGATCGGGCCTGGATGCGCCGGGCCCTGGGCCTGGCCCTGCGCTCCCTCGGCGCCACGGCGCCAAACCCGCCGGTGGGCTGCGTGCTGGTGCGCGATGGCCGGCTGATCGGCGCCGGGCGCCATCGCTTCTGCGGTGGCCCCCATGCCGAAATTGAAGCCCTGGAGGACTGCCGCTCCCGGGGCGAGGATCCCCGTGCTGCCACTGCCTATGTCAGCCTTGCCCCCTGCACCCGCCATGGACGCACGCCGCCCTGCTGCGATGCCCTGATTGCGGCGGGGGTGGCAGGGGTGGTGGCGGCCTTGGCGGATCCGATCCAGGATGATGCCGGCGCCGTACTCGGCGCCGCTGGGGTGGCCTATGGGGTGGGCTGCGAGGCCGAGCTGGCGCGGCAACTCCTGGGCGGTTGGCTTTTGCGGGTAAGCCAGGGTCGTCCGCGTGTGACCGCCAAATGGGCGATGAGCCTGGATGGGCTTATCGCCGGCGAGCATGGCCCCCATGCCCTGTCCAGTGCCGTTGCCCGTATGCGCTCGCGCCGCCGCCGCCGTCGCTTCGATGCCATTGTTATCGGTGCTGGCACCGCCGCCCTGGATAATCCTCAATTGCTGGCCCTCTCGCCGCCCCATCCAGCGCGGGTGGTCATCAGCGCCGGGGCGGTGCACGCACCGCCGCCGCGACTGGTGGCCACCATTAACCAGGCGCCGCTGTGGCTGGTGCATAGTCAGGCTGCTGCGGATCAGAATCTCAATGTCTGGCGGGCGGCCGGGGCGATGACCATTGCCGTGGTCGACGCCCACGATCCGCGGCAGGTGCTGGCAGCTCTGGCCGACCGGGGCTGCAGTGAGGTACTGGTTGAGGGCGGGGCGCAGATTCATGGGGCCTATCTGGCGGCGGGGATCTATGATCGCATTGAGATGGATCTGGTAAGTCAAACCCTGGCCCGCGGCTGCAGCCTGGGTGCTGGCGGCATGCTGGTGCCGCAGGATTGGCGGCTAGCGGCGCCGCCGCAGGTCTATAATCAGACCGTGGTCAGCCTGTGGGATCGGCGAGAGGAGCAGCGATGAGGGCCTGGGAGGCGCCGCTGCTGGATAGCGGCCAGGTGGAATTGATTACCGATCAGCCGGTGGCCTTTATCGGCGATGTGCATGGGCACTTAGATCGGCTGCGCTGGGTTTTGGCCCAGCCGGCGGTGGCAGAGGCTGAACAGCTGGTCTTTCTGGGCGATCTGATTGACCGGGGCCCCGATTCCAGTGCCGTGGTGGGCATGGTGCGCGGCTTGATTGAGGAGGGCCGGGCGCAGGCGATTATCGGTAATCACGAATATGCCCTGGTTCGCGGACTGGGACTGCCGGCGGCTGGGATTCCTGCAAATTTGGAACTCTTTACCGCTTGGTGCGAGCGCTATGGCGGCGATGAGACCTGTGCGAGTTACGGCATCGATTGGCGCCGTGCCGATGGCCAAGAGGTTTTACGTGAAGCCCTGGGTGAGGATTTGGATTTTATCGCTGCCCTGCCCTGGTTTCTCTGGGGAGTGACCGGGGATAAGCCCTGGCTGGCGGTTCATGCTGGGCTTGACGAGCGGGGCTTGGTCGAGCAATTAAGTGAATGTGCGCCGCAGCAGCGCTGGCTGCGCCAGGACCTGCCTCGCTTTCTCTATGCCAAGGATCGGCGGCAGAGCCGGGCCCATGACCTCGGTGACGAGGTCTGCCTGGTGAGCGGTCATACTCCGGTAGAGGCGGCCCAGGTCAGTCCCCAGCGCATTCTTGCCGATACCAGCGGCGGTCGGCCCGGGCGCAGTCTTTCGGCGGTGCTCTGGCCCAGCGGCCAAGTGATTGCAAGTCCGGCGGCCGGGCCCAGCGGGCGCCTACGGGTGATCTCTCCGGAGTAATGCGCACGCGTCGGCATCGCCATCAGGGCAGCAAAGAGTAATAAAATTCCAACTTGGGTATAAAATTCTTGCCTCTCGCCGGCGATTGGCGAGGGTGCCGGCATGCCTGGTGGATTTGGTGGTGGTCGTGGTGGTAGGAACGATATGGACCCGGCGGAACTCGCCGCGCTCAGCCGTATGCGTTCAAGTCGCGAGCGCTTTGCCTATTTCCGCCGCCAAGCCCGTGATCCGCAGTCACCCAAGCCAGGCCAGCGCCCGGAGGTAGAGCGCCGTCCTGGCTCCTGGCGCGATATGCTCCTGTGGCTCAAGCCCCTGCGCGGCGGCATCCTTTTGGTCTTTGCCATCGGCCTCGTCTATACCCTCATGGATGCAGCCTGGCCCATCCTTATGGGCTGGATGATTAATCTCTTGGAAGGCCCCGAGGCCCAGGCCGGGGTGCCCCTGCTCGCCGATTGGGACACCCGCCAAGCCTTGGCCGCCCTCGGCCTGGTGGCCCTGGCGAGCATGCTGGTCTCCCGGGTCCTGGGTTTTGTGCGCGGGGTACTTTTGCATCGACTCTCGCTGCAGGTGGCCCATACCCTGCGCCGGCGCCTCCACGATTGCCTGCTGCAGCTCCCCATGGGCCGCCTCGCCGAGCTCAAGACTGGGGGAATAGTTGCCCGCCTCTCCTCGGATGTCGACAATACTGCCGGCCTTTTGCAGCAGGCCTTTATTTCTCCGATTTCGGCCCTTATCCGTCTCTTGGTGGTGATGGTAATTCTGCTTGTCTACTCCTGGCAGTTGACCGTCATCAGTATGGGCCTGCTGGTAATCCTCGGCTTGCTGCACCATCGCGCGGTGTCGCGAATTCGGCCGATTTTTCGTTCTAGCTCCCGCGATCGCGCGGCCATCGATGGGCGGGTAGCTGAGACCTTTGGCGGCATCCGCGTGGTCCGTTCTTTTGTGCGGGAGAATCGCGAGCGCTTTGAATTTTCCCTTGGCCACGATACGGTGCTGCGCAAACAGGTGTGGGCGCGGATGCTGCTCAATCTCTATCATTCGATGTGGGAACTCCTGCTGCCGGTGGTGCACCTGCTGATTATTTGGTTGGGCGGTTTGTATGTTCTGGAGGGTAATTTGACCATTGGCGCCATGGTCACCATCCAGGTGCTCTCCTTTCAGGTGATGACCCCGGTGATGCAGCTTATTCAGGCGATGAGCGAAACTCAGCGTGGCTTGGCTTCCTTAGATCGCGTGCGCGAGGTATTGGCGATGGAGCGCGAACTGCCCGATCGCCCGCATGCCCAGCCGGCGCCGCGGCAGATTGAATCCCTTGAGATCGATTCCCTGTGGTTTCGTTATCCCCCACGCCGTCGCGCTGCCGATAGCGGGGAGGGGGAGGGTGCTGCCGGCCCGGTGGCCGATGAGGATGAGGCCTGGGTCTTGCGCGACATTTCCCTGCGTGTGGAGGGGGGCCAGGTGGTGGCCTTGGTCGGCGAATCCGGCGCTGGCAAGAGCACCCTCTCGGACTTGATTACCCGCATGATCGATCCCACCCGTGGCGCCATTCGCCTCAATGGGGTGGATATCCGTGATTACCGCCTGCACAGCTATCGTTCGCTGCTGGGCGTGGTTTCCCAAGAAACCTTCCTCTTTGACGGCACGGTGCGGGATAATCTCGCCTATGGCAATCGACATGCCGATGAAGCCGCGGTTATCCGTGCCGCCCGCCAAGCCAGGGCCTGGGATTTCATCTGCGACCTGCCCGACGGCCTCGACACCTTCATTGGCGAACGCGGGGTAAAGGTCTCCGGCGGCCAGCGCCAGCGCCTTGCCATTGCCCGGGCCATTCTCGCCGATCCCGCTCTGCTCATTCTCGACGAGGCCACCTCCAGCCTCGACAGCGCCAATGAACAGGCCATCCAGGCCAGCTTGCAAGAGCTCATGCGCGGCCGCACCACGGTGGTGGTGGCCCACCGGCTCTCCACCATTCGCGATGCCAATCAGATTATCGTGCTGGCCGGTGGCAGCATTGTCGAACGCGGCTGCCACCAAGAGCTGATGGCCAAGGGGCCGGGCGGGGCGTATTTTGACATGGTGCAGCGGCAGCAGCTTGCCGCCGCCGATGGCGTACCGGTGGGGCCCTGATTTAGCCGCTATGGTCGACGCGTATGCCACCGTGGCGGACGGTGGTGCCTTTGACTAGGAAGATCACGTCCTTGGCGATATTGGTCGCCAGATCGCCGATGCGTTCCAGATTCCGGGCGACGGTGATCAGCGCCACACCGGCGGCGATAATCGAGCCGCCGCTTTGCATCGCCTGCTGCATTTCGGCGAAGATGTGATCGCAGTCATCGTCCACCGCATCGTCGGCCTCGCGGACCTGCTGGGCCAGTTCGGCATCGTTGCGCACGGTGGCGTCGAGGGCGTCCTTGACCATGGTCAGGACGCGGTCGCTCATCTGCGCCAGTCGGCCTTCGGCGGGTAGGCTGTCGTGTTCGGCGATATTGGCGACGCAGCGGGCGATGCTCTTGGCGTGGTCGCCCATACGCTCCAATTCCTTATTAACCTTCAACACGGTAATGATCAGGCGCAGGTCCTGGGCCACCGGTTGGTAGAGGGCGAGGATGCGGTGGCATTCGTGGTCGATATCGTTTTCGTAGGCGTCGATTTTGCGGTCGCCATTGATGACCGTGTCCACAAGGTCGAGGCGGCGCTGAACCACTCCGCTAATCGCCTGTCGGGTGGCGTTTTCGACCAAGGCGCCCATGGTGAGCAGCTCTTTGCGAACGCGATCTAATTCCTGAAAAAACTGGCTGCTCATGGGGGCTCCTTGGCGGTAATATGCTGCGCCGAAGGCCATGTTCCGCAAGCGGTTGGCTTTCGCACATGAATAATGTGTTAAGATCAGGTAACTGGTAGGCAGGAAATCAGGGCGGGTGGGGCAGCCAGACGGCTTTTATTGAGGGGGCTGGCCTGCAAAGGGCTTGCCAGCGGCCGCCGTGCCCCATATTGCCCCCT
>REDX01000159.1 GCA_007695355.1 Planctomycetota bacterium | reverse complement strand
CGACTTGCTTCGCAAGTCCTTTATTCTCAATGCCGAGCTGGGGCTCGGCGTTCCCAGGGGTGAGTATATAGAGATGCCCTGATTTGTGCATTGCTGGCACAGGGCAGCGCGAGGGTGTCCTAAGCCTTGGGGCAGGCAGGGAGTTTAGCCTTGTTTAACCCCTACCCATAAACCATCGGCGATGGGTACAATCAGTGACATGACCCGTTGTTCCCGGGCCATGAGATCGTTGAAGGCGCGAATGGCCCAGACATCGTCAGTGGTGGTTTGGTCTTCAAGAATACGGCCAAAAGCGAAGGCATTATCGACCATAATCAGGCCGCCAGGGCGTACCATATCCAGGGTTTGGTGCAGGTAGGCGGCGTAATTGCCCTTATCAGCGTCGATAAAAACGGCGTCATAGGTGGGGCCGGCAGCGAGGCTGGCTAAGGTGTCGAGGGCGGCGCCTTGGTGGACGTGGATGTTTGTTGTAAAGCCTCCGCGCTCAATCCATTCGCGGGCGAAGGCAACGTGCCGCGGTTCTAATTCCAGGGTATCGATGTGGCCATCCGGGCCCAGGGCTTGGGCCATGGCAACTGCCGAATAGCCGCCCAGGGTGCCGATTTCTAAAACCCTTTTGGCGCCGCTGATTTGCAAGAGAATATGCATAAACACGGCCTGCTCGGGGCTGATCCAGATCGCAGGCAGGGCGGCGGCGATGGCCGCTTCGCGCAGTTCCTTAAGGAAGGCATCCTCGGGGGTGGTACGGGCAATCAGATAATTGAAGAGCTCGGCGGTCACCTGGGTTGGAACGGTGGACATGCATGTGTCTCCAGACTGGGGTTAATCCCTAGTCTGCCGGCGCTCCGCGCCCTCGCTCTTCCGCTCCGCCATTCCGATGCTGTTCCGTGTCACATTGCCGGCGGCCAAGCAAGTCCCCCAGGTTAGAGCGATGACGCCAAAGAATCAGGGCTCCGGCGAGGCTGATCAGCAAGGTGGCCCCGCGTTGGGGCCCGGCGAGCCCCAGCCACCACCACTGAAAGCTTACCGCAATGATGGCCGCCACCACCGAGGCTGGGCCTACCGCCATGGAGGCGCGTAGGCCGCTAAGGCGACCGATGGCCCAGGCTAGCAGCCAAGCAATAAAAGCGATAAAGGCAACGATAGGGGAGAGGGCAATGATGACGCCAAGACTGGTGGCCACCGCCTTACCCCCGCGCAGACCATGGTAACAGGGGAAAATGTGGCCGATGACGGCGGCCAGGCCGGTGCTCATCGGGCCCCATTGAAGCAGCGCTGGATGCGGATCAGTAGCGTTACTGATCAACCAGATCATCATCGCCACTGGGGCCCAGCCCTTGCCGCAGTCGAGGATGAAGACTAGGGCAAACCAGCGTCCCCCCAGGACGCGTCCGACATTGGTGGCCCCAAGGTTTCCTGATCCATGCTCCCGCAGATTGATGCCGTGCCAACGGGCAACCAGCCAGGCGAAGGAGATGCTGGCCACCAGGTAGGCGAAGGGGACAAGCAACCAAGGCAGATGGTTCATGGCAAGGGGATTCCGCTGCTTCGGTGAAGGGACTGGGGTTTCAACTAGTGCTTGCGGCCCCGTCCAGGGCCAGATTTACCACCGGGACGTCGGGCGGATTTGGGGATAATCAGCCCGGCATGGCGATCGGCCCGATTGACCGCGCGGGTGCGCAGACGCTCGTCTTTGTGCTCGTGGTATTGGCTATCGCGGGCCTTAAAAATAATGCGCATGGGGACCCGTTGTAATACCGATCGTTCGCGGATATAATTTTCCAAATAGCGAGAGTAACCAGGCTCCATCCAGTCGGTACGATTGACGAAGACAATAAAGGTTGGCGGCGAGGTTTCCGCCTGGGTCATATAGTAGCATTTGGTGGGTGACGGCCCGATGCGGCGGGGCCGGCGGCGGCTCACCGCTGCTTCTAATAGGTTGTTGAGATCTGCGGTGGGAATGCGCATGGCCGCTTCGGCATGGAGTTCTTTGGCCAGCGTCAGCAGATCGCGCACACGCATGCCGGTGAGGGCGCAGGTGGTAATCATTGGCGCAAAACGCAGCCCCGGCAGGCGGTCGCTAAGCCAGCGCTTGTAGTCATCTAATTTTGCCCCTTCAGCTTCGGCGAGATCCCACTTATTGACAATAATCGCGGTGGGTTTGCCTTCGACTTCGCAGAAGTGGGCCAGTTTCTTATCGACGGTGCCTAGTTCATCGGTGGCGTCGAGGACGAGGAAAATAATATCGGCGCGGCGGATCGCGCGCTCGGTGCGGCAGGCGGCGTAGAATTCCAAATCGGCGTGGAGCTGGCGCTTTTTGCGTAGGCCAGCGGTATCGATGAGGAGAAAGCGATCCTCCCCATGATCCAAGGCGATATCCACTGCATCACGGGTGGTGCCAGGGTGATCGGCAACGATCACCCGTTGTTCCCCAAGCAGGGCATTAGTCAGGCTGCTCTTGCCGACATTGCGCCGTCCGGCAAAGCAGATCGACAGCCGGTCTCCTTTGATGGCCACCGAATCATCGGAGTCAGCCCCGTTAATCGCGGGTAGGCGTTGGGCAAGGTGCTCTAGCAGATCTGAAAAGCCGCGGATTTGTTCGGCGCTGACTGCCAATGGCTCACCCAGGCCAAGTCGGCCAAACTCGTGGATATCGTGCTCCAAACCATCATGGTCAACCTTATTGACGACGAGGGTTACCCGGTCTTGGTGACTCCGCAGGCGAGAGGCGATAGATTGATCGAGGGGGGAAATGCCATCGCGCACATCGCAGAGGAGGAGAATGTGATCGGCAAGCTCGATGGCGCGGGAAATCTGAATGTCGATATCCTGCTCTAATTTTGCTTCGTCAACGATGCCGATACCGCCGGTGTCAATCAAATCGAAGGAGATGCCCTCGCGGCGTACAGGGTGGTAGATGCGATCACGGGTGACCCCGGCGGTGGGATCGACAATCGCCACCGGTCGACCAATAAGGCGATTGAAGAGGGAGGATTTGCCGACATTAGGTCGGCCGATAATGGCGATAGTGGGCAGTGGCATAGGGGCTCGATGATCTGACTGCGGCATCTCGGCGGCAATACAGAGCCGCTGGCTGAAGTCGTTTAGCGCTGAGGAACGGAATGAGGCAAGATGGGATCTACGGGTGGCGGAGGGGGAATCAGCAGGGAGAGGGGGAGATTGATGCTGGGAAGGGCCCGCAGAAGCTCCCACTGTGGTCGAATGCCGGACACCTCCTGCATGGCCAGGGCTGCTGCCAGGGCCTCGGGCGGCGGCATGGTGTCGCCTGGGCGGGAAAAGGCAATGATGGTGGCACCGAAGCCTCCGTCGAGTAATTGCCGGTAAGGAGTCAGACCGGGTGGCAGGCTCCAGCTTGAGGAACGCTCGCGCTGTGCCATTGCTTCTGCCTGACGCATAAAGAGGAGTCGGTACAGGGCGTAGGCCAGAGGATCACGCTCCATTAGGCTGATTCCGTCCGCATCTTGGCGGGTTAGGCCGGCGTAACCAATATCGGCATCAATGGCTCCATAGACACTGAGAATGGCCGCGGTGATAATCCGCGAACGGGCGTCAACTGCGCTTGCTTCAATAAGTTGAGCAAAATCGGGATGCGGCTCATCGCGCAAGCCGCTGAGGATTTGCGCGCGCAGCAAGAGGCCTTGCTGGTTGCCCATGCCGCCAGCGAGGGCAAGCAGGCCTTCAGTGCTTGGCCGAAGCCAGGGACGGGGGAACCAATCACGAACGATTTCAGGTAGCGGAATCTCAATCGGCAGGCGGCCGGTGAGGGCGCGGGTGCGATTGGTAACCCAACTGGGGGCCTCAGCCGGCATCGCGGCGGTGCTTGAAGAGCTGAGAAATTGCGAAACCTGGCGATTCATCAAGGCGAGAAAACGATCTTGCTCGCTCATAATATGGGCGCGTTCCCGGGCACTCGCATGGGCAGTAAGCTCATCGATGGCGTCTTGGATGCGTATTCCGGCATGGAGCCAGGAGCGTCGTCGGCTAATGAATTCCTGGGCAGGAATAGGCGTTTCCGGGATTTTGCTGGCCTGACGAATGGTGGCCCGCTGGAGATCGTAGAGCATTCCAGGGATTTCGCTAATGACCTGACTTCCGGCGCCCGCCACTCGTAGGTAATCAATGACCGCCGCCAGACCGCCGCTATCGATCTGTGGGCCGCGGGCAATAAGGCTTGAGCCATAGGCCCACATTAGCCAGGACCAAAGATGGCTTTGCGAATGATGGGGCTCGGTGAAATAGGCGATGTGAGTGCTCGCCTGTTGATAAAGAAGGAGGTCATTGTGCTGCAGGCCGGCGTAGGAACGCAGGATGTCTTGGAACTGCTGGTAGTGGTCGTCGTCATTGATCGTGGCTGAAGCGAGGTAGACGTGGTTATGCACCTCCATGCGGTGCTGTGGACCCTCGTGTTCTAGCTGTAAGCGCCAAGTTTGGGCTGGCGGGGCATCGGCAAAATCAAAACTCTGGGCAATGGTCTCCCCGTCAGCCTGGACCTCTAGGCGATAGCCAAAGCGATAGAGACTGAGGCGCCGCGGTATGTTGGTTAACTGGCCTTGGGCGAGAAGATGGGGACCTGAGCCACTGCGGGTAAGTCGCCAGTACAAATTCCGTGGGTCCCAGTGCAGATGATGCCCCTGGCCCTGCTCCCCTTCGGCACTGAGAATGACTCCGGCGCTGACATTGCTGATATCAGCGAGCAGTTGCATGTGCCACCAGGCGGTGGCCTCCTCGGCATCATCGAGCTGATGTTCATAACGATCGTTAAGGGGCAGGGTGACGATCAGCGTTGCCGTCGGCTGGGCGATGACTGACCATAGCGTCAGTGCCAGCACCAGGATGCAGATGAGCATCAGGATGGAGAGCTGGTTGAAGCGTTGCACGGCCATCATGGGAATCTAGCCGCTGGCTGGGACGCGACAAGGCAGCGCCCGCGATGTCGCGGCTAGAGCTGCCAGCGGCGATAGCGCCATAATCCGGGAGCAAGGGCGATGAGGAGGCCGAGGCCCACCGTGAGCCAGGGGTGAATGCTGCCGCTATCGGCGGCATAGATGGCCAAGGTTAAGATAAGCAGGGGGGCCAAGCTGGCGACGAGACTGGTGATGGCGGCCACGACAATCGAATCACGATTGGAGAACCGGACAAAACAACTTAAGGCAAGCATGACCATGGCCAGGGGCATAAGCAGGCGCGACCAGCGCCCGGCGACCACACTCAGCTGATGGTTCCCCCCTTGAGCCATGAGCTCGCGGGTGGTCATTGCCTGTGCCGAAATGAGCAGACTGGCAAGGCTTTCGGGGGTGTAAGGCAAGGTGAAGGGGCCCAGGGCAGGCAGAGAACTGGGGCTTTTGAGACGGTCAAACCCATCTTCATCTTGCTGCCAAAAAAGCATCGGCCCCTGCAGCACCCATCCCTGATCCTGCCACTGCAGGGCCTGTGCCTGAACCATGCTGCGCGTGGTAACCACCACCACATCGATTATTTGAGGGTTCTCAATGCTGGTGAGATTAACCCGATTGGCATACCAGCGGCTGCTGCCCTCCGGGCTATTGACCTCCCAGGTGCGGGCGGCCCGGACTCGCGAGCGGATTTGGTCTTCGATAACGCTGCGCTGGGCTTCGTAACGTGGTGCGATTTGATCTGAGAGAATCACATCGGCAGCGCCGCAGAGGAGGGCGAGGGCCAGTAGGCCGCGGGTAATCCGGGGCAGGCTAAGACCGCCGGCACTCAGGGCAATAAACTCGCCGCGTTTTAGCATGGGGGCACAGGCGACAATGGCACTGATCACCATGGCCACCGGCAGCAGGGGACTGATGAGGGTGGGTAGTGAATACCAGTAAAAGCGGAAAATGGTCTGCGCCAGCTCGCCTTCAGCAATCGCATCCGAGCGCAGGAACATATTGAGATTGAGGATGAGATCGATGCCCACCACCAAGAGTAATACCAGGCCTATGACCACCGTAAGGGTGGCGCTGGCGCGGAAAAAAAGATAACGATCGCAGGCTTTGATCATTCCTTAGCGGCGCCGATGAATCAGCCAGGCCCCGAGACAGCCCAGCACTAAGGCCGGACTATAGAGGAGATAGGCGGGGTTGAGATGGAGATGTCCGCGCAGACCCTTGACCAGGGCAAAGGCTGGTAAGACGGTGATAATGATAACTCCCAGGCCGATGGCGATGGCGGTCATACGATTGCGCGCCGGCAGGGTCAGGGCTAGGCCAAGGGCGAAGAGCCACCAGCAGATAAGGCCCCCGCTGAGGAGGAAACGGGTGTGGTAGAAGAGTTCGAGGTCGCGCAGATTTCGCCGTAGCGATAATTGGGCTCTGTTTTGGCCTTCCATTTCCGCCATTCGCAGCCGGGCGGCGACGATTTCCGCGGCCAATTGCCGAGTTCCCTTGCCTTCGGAACGATGCTCGGCGGAGCGGATCTCCTGATCCACCGCCAGCGACCAATTGGGAATGCTGCCCACCATATGCGGATAGGGGAGTTCGTTTTCGGCGGCTGTCCACTGCCTCGGCAGGCGCATGAGGCGGCCATCGCGCAGCTGCAGTTGCAGGCTGGAGATCAGGCGCTCGCCATCACCGGGCAGGCTTTCCCCGTCCTTCACATTCCAATTGGCGCTGGGGGCATAGCCAATGCTGAGTTGTCCTTCGCTATCGATATGCCAGGCAAAGACGTGCTTGAGCACCTGGCCCTGGGCATCGAGGGCGGTGAGGGTGAGTTGTTCGCCGCTGGCGTGGTTGAACTCTTGATGGAAGGGTTCTTTGCGCGCCACCTGGGTAGCCATCGCCTGGCGCAGCAGGCTGGCTTTGCCGGTGTAAAAATTCCGATAGGCCTGCGGCATTACGACATGTGCTAATATGGTAACAAGAATTAGGCAGATGAGCACCAAGGGCATGGTGGACCAAACCAAGCGGCGGGCGCTAATCCCAGCGGCCATGAGGGCGATCAATTCACCGTCTTCACGCAGGCGGGCAACAACGCTCAGTAGGGCCGCAATCAGGGCCAGGGGGATGACCAGGGTGGCCGGGAAGGCGAGCTGATTGGGCACGAAGAGGAGCACATCAAGTATTGGCGCACCGCCGCGAATCAGCGGCACCGAGACCGCCATCGCGATAAGGCCAAGAAAGCCCAGGCTGTAGAGGGCCATGAGGCCGGCCACTTCGCGCAGGATGACGCGATCGAGCAAACTCAGCATGGGGATATACTCAGCTCCTCCCGCCAATGGCAAACGGCACGGTGAAACCGTGCCGTTTGCGGGTTGCCAGGGATGTGGCGTTTGACCGACGGACGACTAACTGGGCTTCTGTTCGTCCCCGTTGGCAGATTCAGACGCGCCAGATCCCTTGTTGTCCTCACCAGCTTCGGGAACGGATTCAGAAGCCGACTCACTGCTTTCAGAGCTGGCGGATTCGGTTTCGCTGGCGGCTTCAGGCTGGATTTCTTCTGCCGGCTTGGCCGGAGCTGGTTCGCTAGCTTCGGCTTCGGCCTTGGCGGCTTCGGCCTTGGCCTCTTCCTCCAGTTCCTTGGCCAGCTTATCCAGATCTTCGAGGTCTTCATCGTCCCAGTAGTCATCTTCGCGCACATAGAGGTAGGTCAGCATGCCGCCAGCGAGGACCACGTTGAGTCCGTAACCGATAATGCCAATGGCGATGGGGATCTTCCAAAAGCTGAGAAAGAGGCCAACGAACCAGTCGTAGAAACCAGAACCCATCTCCAGGGTGCCAACGCTGTTGCCAGTGAAGATGGCCACGAGGGCGGAAAACGTAATGCTATTTGAACGCATTTCGGTGAATAGGACGGCCATGCCAGGAATTTCTGGCAGGGTGGAAATCACGAAAAGCAGGCCCATGGCGGCGAAACCGATGGCGACACAGATGCTAGCAATAAGGCCGATGAGGGCCCAGTTCAGTACCACCACATGGGGCTTGGTGCCCACCGCCTCGAAGGTGTCGATGACATTGTCAAACCAGCCGTGCTTGCGCACGCTGACAATGGCCGGGAAGAGGAAGGAGGCCAGGGTCATGGCGATGATCAGTAATACGGTGAGTAAGCTCAGGATAAAACCGAGGGGATAGAGGGCCATGTAGACAATGGGCCCCAGTCTAGGGATGCTGGCGAAGAGAATGGCGAGATAGAGTAGAACGATAAAGCCGAAGACGGTGAGGATGAGAAAGCTGGGCACCATGACCGCAGGAATCACCCGCTTGCGAAATTGGCCCAGGGCCTCGCGCAGGGAGAGGAACTCGTCATCCAAAAGGTCCGCCTTCATGAAGGTGGAGACCAGGGTGGCGCCGAGGGAGAAAATGGCCGCCGCAATCACCAAGCCCAGAATGGCGAGGAGGGGCGTGATCACCGGCATATAACCCATGCCAAAAACGAGCTGGCCCCAAAGGGTGGTGAAGATTCCTATGGCCGCCAAGGTAATGGCGCTAATCAGCATGCACTTCGGCTTAAAAGCCAGCATGGGGGCGGTGAAGAGGTCCTTCCACACCCAGGTGCGGGGCTCTGGCTTCCACTCTTCAATCGGTGGGGTGGCGGCGGCATCGGCTGGCGTATCGGTCATGACCATCCTCGGGTTGGTTCAGGTTGGAGCCGGATACTAGAAGCGCCCCCGCTGCAACGCAACGGCCATCCTGGGCCGGGCCGTAAGGGGGGTGCCTCATTTCTACGCTTAGCAGGGGCTGGCGTGACAAAAACGCAGGCTGGGCTGGGCGGGATCGCAGCTTATGGACCAAGGCCCGGCGCAGGCGCTGACTAAGTAGGTGCCCATGGCCTGTACCGGGGTTGAACCGGCTGCCGTGGCAAGGGTGCCTGAGCCTTCAATGATGGTAATAATGCTGGCCCGGCCCATGCCGCCACCGCCAGTTTGACGGGCCCGCCGCTCTTCGACCTGGAAGTAATCGCAGGCGACCAAGGGGCGGATGCTGCCGCCTTGGGAGTGATCCTGGGGACTGCTGCGCACGGCGCCATACTGGCCCTGGCTAAAGTCGATGGTGCGTAGGCTCTCAGCCTGATGCAGAGGGCGGGGTTTGCCGTCAAGGCCAAGCCGGCCCCAATCATCGACGCGAAAGGTAATATCGCAGTTTTGCTGGACTTCGAGGATCAAGCAGCCGGCGCCGATGGCGTGGACGGTGCGCGCCGGCAAAAAGAAGAAATCGCCATTGCGCACAGGGAAAACATTAAGGGTGTCTGCTAAGCTGCCATCGGCCATGGCCTGCTCAAAAGCCCCTTGATCGATTCCGGGCTTGGTGCCCTGGTAGAGTTCGCCGCCGTCGGCCAAAAGGAGCCAACATTCGGTTTTGCCGAAATTTCCCAAGCCCATCTCTTGGGCCAGGGCATCATCGGGGTGAACTTGGACGCTGAGTTTGTCCTGGGCATCGATGATTTTGATCAGCAGGGGGAAGGGCCCTCCCTGATAGGTGCTGCCAACGATGGCTTTGCCCCACTGATCCATAAGGGATTCGAGGCTTTGTCCCGCCAATTCGCCGCTGGCGACCACCGACATGCCGCGCTGGTGATCCGCCAATTCCCAGCTTTCGCCAATGGGAACATCGGGTGGAAGATCGGGGCGCCAAGCCTCCAGGCGCCGGCCGCCCCAGACCACTTGCATATATTGAGGGGTAAAGGAGAGCGGCAGGCGCAGGGCAGAATGTTCGGCGGACATGGCAGGGACTCCAGGGGCCTTGGTCTTTTAGGCTGGGGACTGAGCGGCACGCAGCTTGCGCAAATCAAGGGCGCCCTTCAGCACTTCTTCGGCGAAATAGCTTGAGCGTACATAGGGGCCGCTGGCGACGTAGGCGAAGCCCAACTCTTCACCCCATTCCCGGTAGCGATCGAATTGCTCGGGGCTGACAAAGCGCAGGATATCGTGGTGTTTCAGCGAAGGGCGCAGATATTGACCAACGGTGAAGATGTCGACACCGTTGGCACGCAGGTCCTCCATGAGGACGCGGATTTCGTCGTCGTTCTCGCCCAGGCCAACCATAATACCGCTTTTGGTCCAAATCCGTGGGTTGGCTTGCTTAACCCGCCGCAGCAATTCCAGGGAACGATCATAACGGGCCTGGGGACGCACCGCGCGGTAGAGCCGGGGGATGGTCTCTAGATTGTGGTTATAGACATCGGGGGCAGCATCGATCACCACCTGAAGGGCCTGCCAATCACCGCAGAAATCCGGGGTTAGGACCTCCACTAAACCGGCGGGATTGAGGCGGCGCAGGGCGGCGATGGTATCGGCAAAGTGCTGGGCACCGCCGCCGGGTAAGTCATCGCGGTTGACCGAGGTAAGAACGACGAAATCCAAGCCCAGTTCACCTACTGCCCGAGCTACGCGCTCGGGTTCGCTGGCATCAAGCCCGGGCAATTCGCCTTTTTTACCCGTTTTGACATCGCAGAAGGTGCAGGTGCGGGTGCAGGTGTCGCCCATTAGCATAAAAGTCGCGACGTTTTTAGAATAGCATTCGTGACGATTCGGGCAGGTGGCTTCTTCGCATACCGTGACCAAGCCCTCGCGGCGCAGCACCTCATTGGTATGGGCACTTTTGGTTTTGGTTTCCAGGCGGCGCTTCATCCATTTGGGCAGGCGCTGCCGCTCGGGACTGATCGGGACAATGGCCATGGGGATCTCCGTAGCTGCCAACCATGGGGGAGGCGGCGCCAAGCCAAGGAGGAGTTCTGCACCTGGACGAGGTGCTTTCAGAGTACGAGGCAAAAAACTCACCAAGCGGTGGCCCCTTGCGCTATGGGTGAGCATCCTAACCTGCCGGGAATTTTGCCAAAGGAGCCTTCACCGATGCCCAAGCGCAGCGACCTATCCTCGATCCTGATCATCGGCTCCGGGCCCATCATTATTGGCCAAGCATGCGAGTTTGACTACTCGGGAACCCAGGCCTGTAAGGCCCTGCGCGAGGAGGGCTACCGAGTTGTCTTGGTGAACTCCAATCCCGCGACGATTATGACCGACCCAGAAATGGCTGACGCCACCTACGTTGAGCCGATTACGCCAGAGGCGGTGGCCAAGATTATTGAAAAAGAGCGGCCCGACGCCATTCTGCCCACTCTTGGTGGGCAAACCGCTCTCAATACCGCCCTCTCCCTGCACGAGGACGGCACCCTAGAGCGCTTTGGCGTGGAGATGATCGGTGCCCGGGCTGATGTCATCCGCCGCGCCGAAGACCGCGAGGAGTTTGCCGAAGTCATCCGCTCCCTTGGTCTAGCGCAATCACGTTCGCGTATTGTCACCTCTTGGGCGCAGGCCCTTGAAGCTAAGGCGGACATTGGTCTTCCCTGCATGATTCGCCCCTCCTTCACCATGGGCGGATCGGGCGGTGGTTTTTGCACGACCGAGGAAGAGTTTGAGACCATCGCCAAGCGCGGCTTGTCGCTTTCGCGCATTCACGAGATCTCCATCGAAGAATCACTGCTTGGCTGGAAAGAATATGAGTTGGAGGTAATGCGCGACTGCGGTGACAATGTCGTCATCGTTTGTTCGATCGAAAACTTTGATGCCATGGGCGTACATACCGGTGACTCGATTACCGTCGCCCCGGTACAAACCCTTACCGATCGCGAATACCAGCGCATGCGCGATGCTGCACTTGCTATTATCCGCGCCGTTGGCGTTGAAACCGGGGGCTCGAATATCCAATTCGCGGTGAATCCTGCCGATGGTCGTTTGGCCGTGATCGAGATGAATCCCCGAGTTTCGCGTTCTTCGGCGCTGGCTTCCAAGGCCACCGGTTTCCCCATTGCCAAATTTGCTGCGAAGCTGGCGGTGGGCTACCGCTTAGACGAACTGGTCAATGACATTACCAGGGAAACTCCGGCCTGCTTTGAGCCGGCCATCGACTACGTGGTCACCAAGATCCCTCGCTTTGCCTTTGAGAAATTCCCCGAAGCCGATTCTCGGCTTGGCTATCAGATGAAATCGGTGGGCGAGGTGATGGCGATTGGCCGCACCTTCCGTGAAAGCTTTCAGAAGGCTTTGCGGGGTTTAGAAACCGGGTATTGCGGCTTTGGTCCCAATAAGCCCGGAGACCATGGTCGGGATCAGGATAAGGCAGCGATTCTTGAGGAGATCAGCGTCCCCCGCGCTGACCGTGTGGTGCGTCTGCGCCACGCTTTCCAGGCCGGCGCCAGCTTAGACGAAATCCATGCTGCCACCTTTATAGATCCTTGGTTTTTGCGGCACTTACAAATCATCGTTGAACATGAGCAGGCCCTGGGCGATACCAGCCTGGCTCAGATTGATGCCCCCACCTTGCGCGCGGCCAAGCGTGATGGTTTCTCTGATGCCCAATTAGCATACATTTGGGGAGTCGGCGCCCAGGCCGTGCGCGCCAAGCGTTGGCAATTGGGGCTGCACCCGGTCTACAAGTTGGTGGACACCTGTGCCGCTGAATTCGAAGCGCGCACGCCCTATTATTATTCAACCTATGAGGACGAATGCGAATCGCGGCCTAGCGATAAGCGCAAGATTATGATCCTCGGTGGTGGTCCCAATCGTATCGGACAAGGCATTGAATTCGACTACTGCTGCTGTCACGCCGCCTTTGCCCTGCGCGAGGCCGGCTTTGAAACGATTATGGTTAACTCTAACCCGGAGACCGTTTCCACCGATTATGACACCTCGGACCACCTCTTCTTCGAGCCCTTGACAGTGGAAGATGTCTTGGAGATCAATCGGGTAATGAAGCCGGAAGGGGTGATTGTTCAATTCGGTGGGCAAACCCCGCTCAATCTATCCAAGGAGTTGGAGGGGGCTGGGGTGCCGATCATCGGGACCACGCCGGCTGATATCGAGCGGGCTGGCGATCGCGGCCTGTTTAAGGCCGTGCTTGAGGATCTGAGGCTTTTACAGCCCGACAATGGAATCGCCCGTTCCTATGAGGATGCCCTGGTTGTTGCCGATCGCATTGGTTATCCCGTGGTGGTGCGGCCGAGCTTCGTACTTGGCGGTCGCGCTATGGAAATTGTCTATACGCGCATGGATCTTGAGCGCTATATGAAGCATGCCGTAGAGGCTTCTCCAGATGCCCCGGTGCTCATTGATAAATTCCTTGAAAACGCTATCGAAATCGATGTCGATGCCCTTTGTGATGCCAAGGATGTGGTAATCGGCGGAATGCTTGAACACATTGAAGAGGCGGGCATTCACTCCGGTGACTCGGCCTGTGTGATCCCCAGTTTTTCCCTTTCGGACCGCCTGCTGAGTCGCATGTCAGATATCACCATGGCCCTTGGCAAGGCCTTTAATGTGCGCGGTTTGATGAACGTCCAGTTTGCCGTGCGTCACGAAGAGGTTTACTTGATCGAGGTTAATCCACGAGCCTCGCGCACCGCCCCCTTTATCTCTAAGGCCACGGGTTTACCCCTGGCCAAAATCGCCGCCCTGGTTCAAGCTGGCATGAGCCTGGCTGATCTCGGGGTGGTCGACAATCCTGCGCCGAAGCATTTCTCGGTGAAGGAATCGGTGATGCCGTTCAATAAGTTCCCTGGAGTCGACACTATTCTGGGTCCTGAAATGCGTTCTACCGGCGAAGTCATGGGCATTGCACCCTCCTTCTGCGAGGCTTTCCTCAAGGCCGAGTTTGGCGCTGGCAATAAGCTGCCAGAATCAGGCAAAGTCTTCATTAGCGTCCGTGATAATGACAAACGGGCGATGATTCCCCTGGCTTGGGAAATTGCCGACCTGGGCTACGAGATTTACAGCACTCGGGGTACAGCTCAGGTGCTCACCCGCAATGGGATTGGGGTTACCGTTTTGGCCAAGGTTCAAGATGCCAAGGCCAGCGGTGAGAATTCCCTGCTTGATTACCTCGACGAAGTGGCCTTCGTTATCAATACCCCCAATCATCGCGGAGCGCGCAGCGACGAGGGTAAGATTCGTTCGGCCTGCGCGGTGCGCGGGGTTCCCTGCTATACCACACTGGCGGGCGCCAGCGCCTTGGTGGGGGCCCTGCGCGAGCGGCGGACCCACACCTGGGACGTCCGTCCGCTGCAAGATATTCTCCCCCATCGTGGTTTCTGGGCCCAGCCGGCCTGGAAGGCGAGTGCCTTCCGCTGAGATTGGTGATACACCGTCAGCGGATGCGCTGTCGCGGGCGTTGTGCTGGAAATAATGACTATGTTCCCCCCTTGCCATGGGGGAGAACCTCATATAATTATATGCATCAGCCGCCGCTGGCCACATAAAGCCCGTGGCGGCTGTTGTGTCCATGGCGGTTGCGTTCTGGTTTTTGTCGTTGCTCGATCGGAGAAAAAGGGAAATCCCTGTCACGATCTTCGCGTCAGAGTCATGGCTTGCGATCGTCTCAATGCTGTCGTCATTCTCAATTTCCTCCGGAGCACCGCCCCCCATGGCCAAGAACGCCGCTGTCGCCGATGCCGATGTTAAATCGGACGGCGAAGTCCTCACTATCGCAGATGTGGTTACGCAACTCGTTAAGGTTGCCAAGGGCAAGGGGATGGTCACCTATGACCATCTCAACGCTATTCTCCCTGACGCCGCCTCTGATCCAGAACAGCTTGAGCAGATCCTTGAATTGCTGGAAGCGCGCAATATCGAGCTAGTTGAAGAGATTAGCGAAGACAGTGTGCCAGATCTTGGTGTCGATGATCCCGATGAAGACGGGCCGTCGATCTATGAAGACGTTAACCCCCTGGCGACGGAAGAAGAATTCGCCGAGAAGATTGACGACCCGGTGCGCATGTACCTATCGCAGATGGGTGAAATTCCTCTGCTCACCCGCGACCAGGAAATCGAATTGGCCCGGCGCATTGAGATCTACCGCGACGGCTTCCGGCGCAAAGTGATGAGCATGCCTGAGGCCATCCGTCGCGGCATCGCCTGGGTAGAAGAGCAAAAAGAAATCAAAGAGCTGCAGGAAAAGAACGCGAAGAGCCACGGCTCTTCGCCTTCGCGCGATGATTACCTTGACCGGGCTGACTCCCATCTGCGCAGCCTCTATGCCTTAGTCGAACACGTTGCTGGCCTTTCGCTCAAACTCATTGATGGGTCGGCCACCATGCGCGAATGTCAGCTCTATCGCAATCGCCTGAATCGCGCGGTGCGTCTTCTCGAAGAGATGGAACTCGACGCCAAAACGGTGATTGAAGTCAAGGACGATATGCTCGACGTGCGCCGTCGCATTCTGCGCCTGCGTCGTGAAATGTCCCAGGCGAAGCGCCGCGGCGGAGGTGAGGAAAAAGAAGATCAGCTCGATCAAATCGCCGGTCACGTCGGTGAATCGCTGGATCATTTTGTCGAGCGTTACTCGGCGGTAAGCCGTCGTTTCTATCTCTATGAAGACGCTAAGCAGCGCCTCTCCATGGGTAATCTGCGCTTGGTGGTATCCATCGCCAAGAAGTACCGCAATCGCGGCCTCTCCTTCCTTGACCTGATTCAGGAAGGCAATGCTGGCCTGATGAAGGCGGTGGAGAAATATGAGTATAAGCGCGGCTATAAGTTCTCGACCTATGCCACCTGGTGGATTCGCCAGGGTATTACCCGCGCCATTGCCGATCAGGCCCGGACGATTCGCATCCCTGTGCACATGATCGAAACCATGGGCAAGCTGCGGAAAATCCAGAAGGATATCCTGCAGGATACTGGCCGTGAAGCGACCATTGAAGAAGTTGCCCAGCGCGCCAATATCTCGGTGACCGAGTGCAAGCGCATTATTAAGGTCAGCAAGCACCCGATCAGCCTCGATCGCCCCATTGGCGACTCGGACGACTGCTACTTCGGCGACTTTTTGGAAGATAAGTCGGTGGAAAATCCCGCTAACATCTCCTCCAATGAGATGCTCAAGGAAAAGATCACCGAGGTCCTTGATTCCCTTACCGATCGCGAGCGCGAGATCATTTGTCTGCGCTACGGCATTGGCGATGGCTATACTTACACCTTAGAGGAGGTGGGCCGCCGCTTTAATGTCACGCGTGAGCGCGTGCGTCAGATCGAAGCCAAGGCGATTAAGAAGCTGCAGCATCCCATCCGCAGCCGCAAGCTCGAAGGCTTTATCGATACTAAGACCTACTAATCTATGGGGGGCTCACGCCCCTACGCCCTTCCCGGGGCGGGGGTGGCGCTCCAGTCCCACCCCAGCCCTACCGCGCCCCACCAGCCTTGGCTTGGAGAGATGCCTTTCAGCCAAGGCTTGGGGGTTCATTCCCGCTAGATCGCCTGCAGCCCCAACTCTTTTTGGCGAGGCTTTGTAAACCCACCTAGCCCCATTTGGCGAACCTCATCCCAACCTTCGATATGGAGTCTGTTCCATGGTGCAAAAGTCCGACGGTATGTCCTATGCCCCCCAAGCCGCTGTGGTTGAGAAGGTGGTCGCACCCGGTGAGTTCCGCTTTGCTGCCATGGCCTTGGATCACGGACATATATATGGACAGTGCAATGGCTTGACTGAAGCAGGCGCTGATTTGGTGGCCGTATACGATCCCGATCCGGCCAAAGTAGAAGCCTTTCGGCTTAAGTATCCTCAGGCTCGGGCGGTGCGCGATGAGCGCGAAATCCTTGAGGATGACTCCATACAGATGGTCGCTGCCGCCGCGATCCCCAATCGCCGTGGGCCGCTGGGCTGCCGAGTGATGGATCACGGGAAGCACTATTTCACCGACAAATGCCCCTTTACCACCCTTGAGCAGCTGGCTCAGGCTCAGCAGGTGGTCGCCGCTACTGGGAAAAAGTACGCGGTCTATTTCTCCGAGCGTCTGCACGTCGAATCAGCCATGCATGCCGGTGACCTGATTGACCAGGGCGCCATTGGCCGCCCGATTCAGGTTATTGGCCTGGGCCCGCATCGGCTTAGCAAGGCTTCACGCCCAGATTGGTTTTTCCGCAAAGAAGAATACGGCGGTATTCTCTGCGATATCGGCTCTCACCAGATTGAGCAGTTCCTTCATTATACGGGCAATGCGGATGCCACCATTCAGGCGAGTAAGGTCGGTAATTTTCATAACCCGGATGTGCCAGAATTAGAAGATTTTGGTGACCTCACCTTGATTGGCGCCAATGGTGCCAGCGGCTATCATCGGGTGGATTGGTTTACCCCGGATGGCTTGCGCACCTGGGGTGACGGTCGCACCCTTATCCTCGGTACCGAAGGCTATATTGAGTTGCGCAAGTACCTCGATGTCGGTGTCAGCAGCGAGGGCGACTGGGTTATTTTGGTCAATGGCGATGGCGAGCATCGTTACAGCGTAGCTGGCAAGGTGGGCTTCCCCTTCTTTGGCCGTCTGATTCGCGATTGCCTGGATGGTACTGAAATCGCGATGACCCAGCAGCATGCATTTAAGGCTGCAGAGCTTTGCCTTATCGCCCAGGCTCGGGCGGAAGTGATTAGCCCGATATAGTGGGGCCTTGAGTGTCTCACACGTAAGGCTTAGGGGTCCTGATGTAACTTTACTCAGGCATTGTCGCATGGTGGATTCGGGCTATAATCAGTTTTGTGCATGGCAGTCAATTGTCTGTGCTTTCGCTTTGCTTTTAAGCGCCTTCATTCAAGTAGTTTTGCATTTACTGGTGTTTAGTTTTGCTTTTGAGATATTGTGGATGAATTTGTTCAATTATGATTAAGATAATATCAATCCATCCCGAACTCAGCAAGATTCCCTAGGGCAAACTGCGTGAACGCTCAGCATTTCATTTTCCATCCAGACCAGTCCATCGCCGCATTTGCCGCTTGGTACCCTCAATTTTATCATTTTTGGGGAGACCATGGCTTGCCGGGTGACATTCCTGCTGAATGCTCGTGGCGGGAGGCCTGCCAGCGGGCACATGAGGACCCAGAGTTATTGCTGGGGAGCTTCGCTGCCTTGGTAGAGCCCCTCGGCGGGCCGGACGAGCGTGACTGGACAGAGGTCACCCTGGGTGAGTTGATTGAGAATATCGTCACCTTCCATCATGCCTTTGTGCGCAGCCAATTGGGACGCATGTCGGCCATGCTAACGAGACTTACGCGCACCGCTCCTCATCCATCAGCGCGTATCGATCACGCTCGCAGTGCTATGGCCTATTTGAGGCAGCGCTGGCTGGCGCACATGGACATGGAAGAGCGCGAATTTTTCCCTGCCTGTCTGCGTCTTGAAACCAGTCGAGATTTTTTATCCCGTGATGAATTGGACAGCCTCGTTGAAGCCCTGCACCGCACGGCTCATGATCATCATGAGATTGATATCTTTGCCGAGCGCTTAGAGCAGTCCCTAGAGGCCATCGAGGATGATATTGCGGACAGCGAATCCACCATTCTTGCGAGCTTACGGGGCAGTTTGGCTCAATTCATTGATGATGCTCGCGTCCATTCCAGCAAAGAAGACGATATCCTTTTGCCCGCGGTCCTCTTCGTTCATGATATTCGGCGCTCGGATACCGAAAGTGGCCGTTTTACCAGCCAAGATGACGAGGATTAAAGCCATTGCCTAGGCCCGCTTGATGGGAGTTTGGGCCTTTGGTATTGCCGGCGTGTTGTTGTTGACAAGATTTCTCCTGCTTGCGGGGGGACGTTATGGCTTCAGTGTCAGCCGGATTAAGTGTCGGTATCATTGGTTGCGGGGTTATTGCCCCCTTGCATGTATCAGCCTTGGCCAGCCATGGGGCTGTGGCCCAAATTCTCGTACACGATAGCGATCGCAAAGCGATCGCTTCCTTGCAGCAACGCTGCGCTGGATGTGCGGTGCCGCTGCAGCCCATAACCGATCGAGAAGCCTTTTTTACTCAGTCCCAGGTGGTGCATATTTGTACCCCCCATGCCCAGCACTTTGAAGATTTCCGCTCCGCATTGCAGCATGGCGCCCATGCGCTCTGCGAAAAACCCTTGGCGATTACACCGCTGCAGTTGTCTGAGATGACGCATTTAGCGGCAGCAGCCGGTGCATGTGGGCAATGGAGTAGTTGCATCTTCCAGCATCGCTTCTCAGGCCTGGCTTTGGCCCTGCGCGGGGCTTTGCAAGGGGGCGCTTTGGGCAGCTTGCAGGCGGTCGATGTCTTCGGTCGCTGTACCCGTACATCGGCCTATTATCGCAGTGCGGCATGGCGGGGTACCTGGCAGGGAGAGGGTGGAGGGGTGGCGATTAATCAGATGATCCACCTGCTGGATCTCATGCTGTGGATGACCGGTGGTTGCACGCGCCTGCGCGCCGCCCTCGGCCAGCGTCACTTGGCCGACGTGATTGAGGTGGAAGATTGCTTGCAGGCGGAAGGCTATTTGGGTAAGCATGCGATTCCATTGCGCGTTGATCTTGCCAACGATCAGCAAACCCACTGGTTGAATCGCCTAACCCTGCATTTGGATCAGGGTGATATCTGTTATACCCCCGATGCCGGTGGATCTTTTCTGGCGGGCAGTACCCATCCCGGTCTCGCCAGGCTAGAATCAGAAGCTGGGGCTAAAGCCGCAAGCGATCAGGGAATTCAGGTCAAGGGTGAGTATGGCGATTTACACGCCGCGCAAATTCATCAGTGGCTTGATGCCATTCTCACCGGTAGCGCCCCTGCTGTCCCTATCGCCGAGGCAGCTCACACCGCCGCTTGGGTTTTGGCGTGCTATCGCTCTCAGGCTGCAGGACAGGCTTGGGTGACTGTGGATGACGCTTTGACAGCCTATAATCCACCCTCCCTCAAGCCAATTTTATCGAGCTCCAGTGCGCTCCAACTCTGGTCTGCTGAATGACACCCTAGAGCGAACGAGGGGCCTGTACTGTAGTTGCGCTTGAGCCGTTCTCTCCCATAATCAAGACATGTTCGAGCTGGTATTTCTTAGTGGGGTTCGTGCCGGTGCCGTCATCCAGGTGCAAGGCACGCTGATCGCTGGTCGCAGTCCTGAATGCGACATTGAAGTGCCGGATCCCAATGCCTCGCGGGCACACGTCCGTTTCGAGTGGGATGGGGCTGAACTTTATGCCGTCGACAACGGCTCTTCCAATGGCTCTTTCGTTAATGAAAGGCGCATTGAATCTCAGCTGCTGCGCCATGGTGATGTCGTGCGCCTTGGAGAAACCCGCTTGCGCGTCCAGCGTCGTGCTCCGGCGCGGCGTGAGGGGCGATCGGATTCCACCTCGTCGGTCTTTGGTTTGCGTGAAGAGGATGGCGAAGCAGTGGCAAGTGCCCTGTCTCTCTCCCTGGTTGACGCCTTTGGTTCCAGCACCTCAGCACAGGCTTTAAGCGCTCGCCTGGAAGCCATGATGTGGGTATCTGAAACGATGGCTGAGGAAACCGATCCCGATAATCTTTTCCATCCGATTATCGAGGCTCTGTTTCGGGTATTCCCCCATGCCGAGCGGGGCTTTTTGGCCCTAGGCGATGATCCAGCTAATCTTGAGCCACGGGCGATGCGCACCCGCAAGGGCGGTGCCACCCAGGGTCTCACCGTGTCGGCAAGTCTTTGCGCAGCTGCCTTACAGCGTCGGGCCGTGGTCGTATTTAACGAGGATCAAAACGCAGACTTTGACCAAGGCATGTCGCTTTTGGACCTGCGTATTCGCTCGGCCATGGCTGTGCCTCTCACGGTTAAAGATGAAACCCTCGGCGTCGCCATTATCGACAGCCAGGACCGCGGGCGTCCCTTTAATGAAGAGGACATGGGGCTTGCTGCTGCAGTCTGCCGACAGGGTGCCATTGCTCTAAAGAACGCCTTGCTGCTGCGACAGGTTGAACGTGAAGTGAAAACTCGTTCTAACCTCATGCGTTTTCTGCCTCGGCAGGTGGTTGATCAGGCAGTAGCTGGCGAAATTGATCTTGCCTTGGGTGGCAGTACTTGTCGCGGTACGGTTTTCTTTTGCGATATCATAGGTTTTACTGCAATCTCAGAGACCTTAAACCCGCAGGCAGTGGTTGGAATGATCAATGACCTGCTTAATCTGATTTGCCCAATTATTGAGGCTGAAGACGGAGCTATCGATAAATTCATGGGTGATGCGGTAATGGCGCTGTGGGGTGTGCCCTTTGATACCGAGGTTGCCAGCTTACAAGCTGTTTCAGCGGGGCTGCAAATCCAGTCTGGCCTCGTTGCCTTCAATAATTCCAGGCCTCAGTGGCGCCCTGCTATTCGTATGGGCGTGGGCATGAGTTGGGGCCAGATGGTGGCGGGAAATGTTGGCAGCCAGGATCGGGTAGAATATACGGTGCTTGGCAATACCGTGAATACCGCATCGCGGATCGAGCGTTTAGCTTGTGCCGACCAAGTATTGGTTTCTTCAGATCTTTATGAACGTCAGCGCCAGCAGCTATTTGCCATCGCCTTGCCTGAGGTGCGGGTAAAAAATAAAGATGCGCCGGTGGCGGTTTACAGCGTTCGTGGGGCACGGGTGGCTAACGGTGAATTGCTGCTGCACATTCCCGTTTTTGTCGCAGGCCAGCGGGCCTGGATTATTCGTCGTTTACTCGATGACACCTTTGTTTGCCTTCATGATGCGGCGGTGCGGCTGGATGATGGTGTTATGGTCACCGACCTCATGGAGTTATCACCCCTTGAGTTGGGGGCAGCCCAGGTTCTGGCATTATTGCCGCGGCAAGACAGCGATGGGGGCCTACGCCGGAGCATCCTGGGCATGCCAGATGCCTCTCTGGCCGGACTCTTAGGCCCTGAACCCCTCACCACCACCCAGCAGTGGGTTGACATGGCTCGGGTTTACGCCTGAAACGATTTCTGATCTATCTATTGGTGGGCGCTTGGGACTGCTAAATTGATTCGCCACCTCTACGTTCATATACCTTATTGCGTTGCTAAATGTCCCTACTGCGACTTCAATTCGCTGGCTGGACGCGAAGAGGAATATTCCGCCTACGTCGATGCGCTTTTGCGTGAAGCGGATCATTTGGAGGGTGGGCCGTATGAAACCATCTTTATCGGTGGCGGCACCCCCAGCATCCTGCCGCCAGCTTTACTCAAAAAACTATTGGCAGGCTTACGAGAGCGATTGCAACTCGCCGATGACTACGAGTGGACGATGGAGGCCAATCCTGGTTCTGTCGATGCCGAACGTTTTGCCCTGGCTGCGGCCTACGGTATTAATCGCCTCAGCCTAGGAATTCAATCCGTCCATGAGCACCATCTACGCTTTCTGGGGCGGGTGCATAGTGTCGATGAGGCTGAACGCGCGCTTGCCCTGGCGACCACCACCTTTCCCCGCGTCAGCGCGGATATGATTGTCGGTTTGCCAGAGCAAAGCGTGGCAGAAATCGTTGAGGAGATTGCTTGGTATCAGCGCCACGGTTTACGCCATGCCTCCATTTACCACCTCGCCTACGAACCGGGCACCGAATTTTATGCTCGTCATCGCCGTGGTGAACTCAAAGACATTGATGCCGAGACTTCCTTAGCCATTCTTGACGCGGTTGAGCAGGGCATGAAGAGCTTAGGGATGCAGGCTTATGAGACCTCTAACTACGCGGTCCCCGGAGAGGAGAGTCGCCATAATCTCGGCTATTGGCGGCAGCACGATTATGAAGCACTTGGCGCCGGAGCGGTGAGCACCGTGAAGGGTGAACGCCTCACCCGGCAAGAGCATCCGGCGCGTTATATCGAAGCCCTAGATGGACGAGAAGACCTTTACCGTAAGCGTGAACACCTGAGTGCGGCGGAGGTCTTGCGCGAATGTTGGATGCTGGGTTTACGCTTAGCCGAAGGGGTGAGCCTGCGGCGTCTCGAGGATCTTGGCGATGCCAAAGAGCGCTGGCAGCCGCTGGTGGATGAACTCAGTGATTGGGGTTTGCTGGAACTCTCAGATGGTCATATCCGTCTTTCGGCGGCCGGTCGTCGGCTTCAGGATGCGGTAACCGTTAAGCTTTTACCGGACTGATGGCGGCCGGCCAAGCCAACTGAGGAGGCTGGGATTGAGTCCATCGGCATTGGCGTGCTTGGCCACCGTGTCGCCGCCACCGGCGCGGGCGATGGCCTCGGAGCCGCTGCGAGCGGTGGAATAACCAACAATGTGGCAACGAAGATGGGGGAAATGACGCCTGATCTCCTCGGTGACCACATCGCCGCGATCTGCGCCGATATAATAATCCATGAAAATGACCGCCGGTTCTTCGCCTGCTGGCAGGCCCTGCAGGGCCATCAGGGCGCTTTCAGCACGATGAAAACCTTGGAAACGATGGGCTCCCCAGTGCTCAAGGCTGGCCTTGGTCACCTGGTGCCAGTGGTGGGTATCATCGATGAGCCAGAAGAGAGGGGGAGACGGCATCGGTTCCTCGCTTGGGATAGCGCAAAAGTTCGCTAATGTTCAGGTGCGCTTTGGGTCAACTGACCGCTGGCGGTAGAGGGGGAATATAGGCGTGGAGAAGCATCGATCCATACCCGCCTCCGTGGCGCAGCAGTTCTTGCGCTACAATCTGATATCGTCTTTTGGGCGTGGAACCTTGCATTTCTTGCATGCCACTGGGGCGATTGGCATATTGTTTCTCCAAGTCATGTTGGCCCTCTGGCGCAGTCCCCAGCGCCGACGCACCCTGGTCCTCCAGATGTATGCCATCGGTTTCCAAAGCTTGCCGGTGGTGGTCCTTACTGGCCTTGCCATCGGCATGGTGCTCGGTGTTCAATTACTGGTTACCCTACAAGCCTTTAAGGGTGAGTCGATGACCGGGGCGATGGTAAACTTTGCTCTTTTTTCCCAGCTAGGCCCAACCCTTACCGGGTTGATGCTGGCTGGCCGCGTGGGCTCCAGTATTGCCGCCGAATTGGGAACGATGAAGGTGACGGAGCAAATTGATGCCCTACGCACCATGGGCACCGATCCCATTGCTTATTTGGTTGTCCCGCGTTTTCTTGCCTGCGTGGCCTTGCTGCCCTTTCTCACTGCTATAGCCTGTTTTGCTGGCGTCTTTGGTTCTGGCTGGCTTCTCACCTACGGCTATGGCCTCCCATCGGCGAGTTATTGGCAGCGCGCACTAGACTTCAACTCATGGTGGGAGATTGTCACCGGCTTGATTAAAACCTGTGTTTTCGGTGGCATCATCGCTCTGGTTGCCTGTCGTGCCGGCCTCAATACCCGCGGCGGTGCTACCGGCGTTGGTCGCTCCTGCACCGAAGGTGTGGTAAGTGCGAGTATTCTCATTCTGCTCTCAAATTTCGTCATGACTTTGCTTTTTCAGGTAGCGGCAAGTTGGGTATTTTCCCCTTAACTTAACTATTTTGTGTCATTTTTCTGCCAGAGGTGCTCTCGCCCCCCGCGATTGGGAGAGGTTGCATCATTTCTCTTGTTCCGGTCATTGATTCGCTTACGCTCCTTTTTTATTGACCTAAGGCCTTCCCGGTTAACGTCATTCATCTTCAGAATAATCCACATCTCATTAGAAAGTTATTCATGGCCACCGTACTTGTCGTCGATGATAACTTGGTGAATCAGAAACTGATGCAGGCAATTGTGCAGAGCATCGGGCATCGCGCTGTGGTTGTGGCGAATGGCAAGGAAGCTGTAGAGGCTGTGCAGTTGCAACGTTTTGATCTGGTTCTTATGGATCTGATGATGCCGGTTATGGACGGTTTCGAGGCGACGGCGACGATTCGGACCCTTCCCGGCCAAGCTGATCTGCCGATTATTGCGGTAACCGCAAACACGCTTACCGGGAGCCGTGAACGCGCCTTGGCCAGCGGTTGCAATGCGTATATTGCCAAGCCCTACACCAAGCACGATCTGGTTTCAGCAATGAATGATTGGCTGCGAGGATCTTCCGATCAGTACCGACCAGCAAAGATTTAAGCCTTCGCTGCCTAGGCTATTTCTGGGTCAGTAGGTAATCGCATGCGCTTGCCTGATGGCATGAATGATTCCTTGTACCTCGTCTTCTGTTGTCAGATGACTCAGGCTTACCCGCAGGGCATTGGCGGCATCGCTTTCACTCACGCCCATGGCGATCAGTACTGAGCTCGGCTTGGCTTGTCGGCTGGCACAGGAGCTGCCAGGAGAGAGGGCTACCTGGTGGATGCGCTGCAGCCAGCCGGACTTTTCGCCAACAAGCCCACACATGGTGATCCCGGGGGCGCGTTGGGCTGCCTGGCCGTAAATGACCGCAGCGGGAAGTTGCTGTTGTAGGGTTCCCTCCAGAAGCACAGAGCGCTTTTGGAGTACCGTCAGGCGCTGATGACTCTCACTGAGATGAAGTTCGGCGGCTAGGCCAAAGCCGGCAATGGCCGGCATATTTTCGGTGCCGCTGCGCATCCCCGATTCCTGACCACCGCCATGGATAAGAGGCTGTAGATGGAGGCCGCGGCGACGGTAGAGGGCGCCGCAGCCGGGGGGGCCATAGAGCTTATGGCCAGAGCAGACGGCGAGGTCGATGCCGAGATCGGCCACCGCACAGGGGCCGAGGCGGGGAATGGCCTGGGTGAGATCGCTGAGCACCAAGGCGCCCTGGGCGTGGGCGAGCTCGCTCATGGCGGCGAGGTCCTGCATGACGCCGGTCTGGTGATTGACCAGCATGGCGGCAACCAGGCTGGTGGGCTGGGCCAGGGCTGCCTTGAGGGCCGCCCGATCATAGCGACCGCAGGGGAGGATGGGGAGGCTCTGCACCGGAATGCCGGCCTGGGCGATCACCTCAAGACAGGCGGTAATGGCCGGGTGCTCGCTCGCCAAGGCGAGAATCTGCTGGTCTGGCCGGCTGCTCGCCACCGCCTTGAGGGCCCAATTGCAGGCCTCGGTGGCGCCAGAGGTAAAGGCGATTTCGTCTTCACGGGCCTTGAAGAGGGCCGCCACCTGGGCCCGCGCCAGCTCCAGCTGTCGCTGGGCTCGTCGCCCGTGCAGGTAGTGGGTGCTGGAGGGATTGCCCCAGTGCTCCTGCATGACCGTCATCATATGGGCCAGCACCCGTGGATCACAGGGGGTGGTGGCGGCATAGTCCGCGTAAATTGGCAGGGCGGAGGAAGGGGTGGTCATGGGGGGTATGCAGGCCGCGCCCGCCGTCGCCTTGGGTAAAGCAGTGGCAGATGGATGCGGCGATTATCCGATGGCCAGCATGCGATCGATGGGGATTCGGGCGCGGCGAATCAAATCCGCATCAAGGTGAATCTGGGGCCGCATGGTATCCAGGCAGCGCCAGAGTTTTTCCAGGGTATTGCGCTTCATATGCGGGCATTCATTGCAGCTGCTGCAGCTGCCG
>REDX01000299.1 GCA_007695355.1 Planctomycetota bacterium | reverse complement strand
GAGCGCTACCTTGGGGTGGTAGAGGTCGCTGGTTCGAATCCAGTCGGTCCGACCACAAAAGCCCTTGTAAGTCAATGACTTGCGAGGGTTGTTTTTTAGGCCGCCGACCCCAAATGGCCCATGGTGTCAAAACGGGTGTCAAACCCTGTGCTAAGGCCCCTCCAAAAGGTCGATTCCGGAGCGCTGGCCTAGGGTCCGTAATACCTCTTCATCCCAGCTGCGCAGATGCCGTCGTATCACCGTAAACCGAGGGTCAGCGGTGCGATACAGATACCACACCGCCTTGGCCATGTTGATGGCATCATGCTCGCCGCTGCGAGTCCCGGCCAGGCTGCCCTCAACGGCCAGCTCGCAGAGGGCCCGGGGATCAAGCTCACGAAAGCCCGCCTCCTCCAACAGGTCCTGAGCCTCGCTGATCAAGGCCTCGTTCCCGGTCAGCAGGACCTCGTTCATAAAGGCGATATAACGCTGATAAGCGCTCAGCCCCGAGGAGGAGTCATAGCTAAAGGAAAGAGCCCTGGGGGCCCGATGGGCATCGGGCCCCCAGGTTTCGTTATGCGCTGACATGCGCGGCAAACCGGATAATACGGGAAGAACCTTCACGAACCGATCCGGGGTCTTCGTCAAAGGTAAGGGCGTTGACCTCTGCATCATAGGTCAGGAGATGGCCGTAGCGCTCAAAGATCATGGAGGTGTCACGGTGGCCCATCCAGGCAGCCACCTTCTCCGCCCGGACATTCCGATTGAGGAGCAGTGAGGCATAGCTGTGGCGAAGATCGTGCAGGCGGACCCGCTTGCCCCCCTTTGCCACCACCCCCTCACGGAGGCGCCGCCAGGCCTTATCCGGCCAATAGGGGTAATGCCGCGGATCCCGCCGCTCCTCGCCCGCCTTGCGCCGCGGCATCACCTTCTTGGCCTGGAGAACATAGCCATCCTTCTGGCGGTGACGGCGCAGCACGGCCGCAGCCTCGGTGGGGATTGGGATGGTACGGGACTTCCCATTCTTCGGCCGCCACTCGGCATCGCAGCGCAGGATGCAGATGGGTTCAGGCTTTTCGGTCTGCGGATGACAACGATCGAGGTGGAGGTCCTGCCAGCGTAGGTTGGTCATTTCGCCCTTGCGCAGGCCGAGGTAAACGCCGAGGTAGAGCAGGAGCTCCATTTGGGTGCGGTAAACAGCATCAGCCGCCACCACCTCCTTGGCGAGGCGGACCTCGTGCTCGCCCCACCAGTCTGAACCCGGACGGTCTTCCGGTAGGCGCTTGATACGCTGCCACCAACGCTGGGGGAGGTCTCCCTCCTGGAAGGCATGGTCGAGGACCTGCAACAGCACCGCGAACATATCATTCACCGTGGTGGCCTTGCGATTGCCGCGGGCCTGCTGACGCGCGCCCAAGGCATCCTCCACGGTCAATATGCGGATATCACAGGTGGCCGGCAGCAGCTTGAGCCAAGTCGCCATATAGTCGGTGTTCTTGCGCCGGGTACTCGCCGCCCATTCATCGACCTTGCGGCGACACAATCGCTCCCAGGCGCTGGTAAGACTCACCGCGGCTGATTCCTGAGGAGCCGATGCGCCCTCTTCATGCAGTTGAACCAGCTCAAGCCATTTCCGCTGCCATTGGCTGCAGGCCTCTTCGAGATCGCGTAAACTGGTGATCGGTTGCCGAGCCGGAGCAAAGCGCCACCGAGCCTGAGCCCCGATCCGTTCAATGCTCTGCTGACTACTCGCTGGGCACAACATCAATAGAGCGGCAAAGGGACCATAGAGGCAAAGCCAATAGCGATCGCGCTTCCACAGACTGCTCACCCTCACCAGCCCGTGGGGGGTGGTAAGGGTGCGCTTGCGCATCTGACCAATGCGTGCCATCAGGACGCTCCAAAGACATCGTCGATGTAGGAACGGGCGTCCCCACTCACGCCCTCACTGGCCCGGCACTGGAAGAGGCTGAGGACATCTTCGCGACGAAAGCGCAGGGCGCCACGGGGGCCACCCAGGCGAGCGTGGGGGAGCTCGCCATCCGCCACCATGCGGCGAATCGTAGCTTCACTGGCGTTGAGAAAGCAACTGACCTGGCCGACGGTCATGACCGGCGGCAGATCAGCTATTCGGGAAACGGGTTCCACGGTAGCAGAATCCATGGGTGGTTCTCCTTGCATAAGCGTAGCGATGGCCACCAGGGCCTGGCTCATAACGCGATGAGCGAGATACAAATCATCAGGGCCGGGACCGGAAAACACTGGCAGGGTAGCCAGTGTTTCCAGCGGATCAGCGGAACGGGGCTCACTCATGGCTGAGCCCCTTTGTTTACAGGGGTTTGGCTGATATCCGCGGCTGCATCGCGTTGCTGCAGCCAGCTTAGGGCATCAGCCAAATCAATACGCCAGGGCCCGAAGCCTTCACGGCGGCCACGCAGGGCGCCGGAACGCAGGGCCTCGATAACCGATCCGCGACGCACCCGGAAATGGGCGGCGACATCACCGGCATTCATCACGGCTGGCGGCGGATTCGACTTGCCCATAGCCCCCTCGCGGGCGATCTCATGGGCGTAGGCGGTGGCAATAACTTTCAGGTCCGTAGCGCTGAGCACCACGATATTCACGGTTGGTTGATCGGTAGACATGATCCAGTCGTCCCCAGGTGGGCCACCAAAGCAGTGGCCCACGAAGCAGGTGAGGACTGATCGAGTTTAGCGGATTACAGGAACGCCCCGGTCACCACTCGACCAGGATCGCATGCGACGGAGATGTCAACTTGACGAGGTGTGCCGCGTGGTGCCAGTAATGCCCGGGGGTGATCGGTGTCGGGTTGACGGATTTGATCGTGTGCGACAGAAGACGGCGAGGAATGCCAGGTTGTCTAGTGATCGGTGTCAGTATCGACGCGGTATGATCGAGGTGTTGGGCGTAAGACGGCGAGTGTTCAGGCGAAGTCGTGCGCGAACCCCAATAGGCTACCGGGAACCCTCCCCAGATCAACCCGGGAGTTCCCGGTAGCCAGGGAAGTTCCTCATCACTAATCAAATAATTACCCCAACCATTCCACCAACAAAACCACTAAAAATGCGATGGCTAAGCCGACCATGATGGCGGGAAGGTTATGGAAAAAGAGCACGGCCAGAACGGTATAGCCGATGACCCGGCAGGTTGAATCGGACCATTTGGAGGGGTCCATGCGGTGAATCTCCTGATCTGATGATGCAGTTGATTTCACCGTCGCCGACGGGCGGCGATGACAGCGCGGTCTCCTTGGGGGGTGCGGGAGGAATAACGAAATGAACCAAGCAGCCACGAGGCCTAAGCCGCGGGCTTCCAAAAATCCCAACCACTGCCCGGCAGACCGGTTTTGCCTTTGACGCCGCGGCGCTGGCGCTCGCCGAGGGTGGCGAGATCCATGGCTTTGGACATCGAGTTGCAGACGGCACCGCGTACGGGCTGGGTCAGCAGTTTCAGGGCGCGGCCGGATTTGAGCCGCGGGGATTCAATGACCTCAGCCTCAAAGCGTTCGCCGAGGTAGTCTCCCACCAAGCGGGTGCCAACGGCCGGCCACTGCTGGCTGCGGTCGATGTGACGACGGCGCCGGGGGGCACCTCCGCCGGCTGGGGCCTTTGCCTCGGGCTGGGTGGCTTCATTGCTGGGGGCTTCCCCGTCCTCAGCCACGGGATCAAGGGTGACCTCAAACACCGCAGCAATGGTGGTACCCCGTGGGGGTCCCCCTGCCGGGCTTGCCGAGGCTTGGGCAGCAGTGATCAGCGCGGGATCCAGCGCGGCAATAGCGGCGCGGTCCTCGGCTGGGAGTTCATAGAGTGTGGGGCAAGCAATCATGCCGCGGTTCTCCTCATCAGGGCGCCGGCTTGTTTCAGCAACACCGGCGCGAGTTCATGAATGGATGGAATCGTGATGGTGCTTGGGGCACCAAAGAGCCAGGTCAAATCAGCGGCAATGCCGATGCCGACGACTTCTATGCCTACGGCGCGGGCGCGGCGCAGGGTATCGGCGGCATGGCCGCGGTTATCGGGCTGGCCATCGCTAACCACCACCAGGATGTGGCGGGGCTCTGGCCGCTGGATCAAGCGTTTGGCAGCACCCAGCATGACGGCGCCCAGGGGGGTGCCGCCACCACTGCGCATGGCGGCGAGCCGCGGTAGCAACACAGCCTCGGCTTCGTCATAGGCCTTGGCGTAGGTGATGACATGGCCGCTAAACGCGCTGACCTCCACGGACACCTGGAGCCTGAGCAGGGCGCGGGTGAGCACGGCTGCGGCGGCCACACCGAGGTGAAGGGCTTCGCGCATAGACCCCGAGGCATCGATCACCAAGCCCAGGGCCGTGGCGGGGGCTTCACCGCGGGCCAGACGGCGAAAGACGCGATCAGAGCTGGCGGTGCTGAGCCGGGCGAGTCTCCGGGGATCAATACGGCCGCGGCGCTGATCGGGCAGCCAGCGCGCGGCGCGTTCGGCCATGACCGCACGCTCAAGCCTACGGGCCAAACCAGGGACCAATCGGCTGACCGTTGCGGCGAGAGCACTGGGGTCAGCCGTTGCTGGGGTCGCGCGTCGCGAGAGCTTCGGTGGGGTGTAGGTGCCGCAGTGGGCGACGGCATCGACTTGGCCCCTGATCGTGGCGCTGAGCAGGCTCTCGGTACTGGGTGGGGTCTGTGGTTCAGGAATACGGGGAGCCGCGCTGCTGGCCCCGGGTGCGCCCAACGCGGTATGGGGGGTGCTGTCACCACCTGGTGGCCCTGATTGGTCAGCGGGGCTGTGGCCTGGTGGGCCATGCGTACGGGGCTGCTCACCCTCGCCAGAGCCCTCGCTATCAGGCTCGCCAGGTCCGGCAGCGGCTTGTGCGGCCTGCTGCTGGGGCGTCGGCGCCAGCAAGCCGGCATGGATCTCTCGTGCCAAAGGCAGCAATGCCGCGGTGTCCGGGGCGTTCAGGACTTCCTGACGGCGCGGCACCCATTGCAGGGACCACTGCGCGGCGTCTTCCCCCAGGCCAGCGGGCACGGGGATGCCTTCCATCCGACAGAGCAAGGCCAAGAGGCGTTGCTGATAGGCTTCGAGCTGAGGCGCCTGTGGCTCGAGCTGCGCCCACGCGGCGTCATGGGCCGCACGCAGATTCAGGGCGGCCCCGGGGTAGCGCTGGCAGAAGCAGCGCTCGATACGGGGATCCTCCAAGGTGTTGAGCACCTGCGCCAAAAGCGGGTCCTGGGGAATCACCGAGAAGTCGGAGAAGAGGACATGCCCGGCTTCGTGATCCAAGTAACCATTGGTGGTGCGCCACTGGGCTTCGTCCAAGTCATAGGGCAGACTGGGCAAGACGATGCGCTTGCCATCGGTATAGGCCTCGCTGCCGCCAACCACTACACGCACCCCAGCCTGATGGGCGAGGGTGCGGCCGAGGCTATCCAAAACAGCCATGGGATTACGCATCTTTGGGGTCCTGGGCGAAGTGGCGCTGGGCGATCTCGCCGACAATGCTGCGTTCATCGCTGATCAAGCGATCGGTGAGGGCGAGGCGCAGGGCCAGGGTGGGATCGCAGTGGCGATGGAGCAGCCCAGCAAAGGCCAAGGCGCGCCGGGTGCTAAAGGGCCCGGTGAGGTCCCCACGGGTGGCGGCTTCACGCAGATCAGCAAAGAAGCCCACCACCGCCTGGGCCGTAGCAGGGTTGATCCCACTGCGCCGGGCAATCATGGCGGCCTCGGCCTGGGCATCGGGATAGCCGACGCGATGCACGATATCCCAGCGGTCCAGGGTGGCGGCATTCGGCGTTTTCGCCCCGGCATAGAGCCCGCTGTCGTCGCCGATGGAATTAGCGGTGGCGATGACGCGGAAATCGGGATGTGGGGCAATCCGGCTATTGGTATCGGCCAAGAACAAGGCCTCGCCTTCTAAGACGGCCTGCAGGACAAAGAGCACCTCGGGCTGGGCGGCATCGATTTCATCTAACAGCAGAATCTCACCCCGGCGCAGGGCCTGGGGCAGCACGCCTTCTTGATAGTGCATGTCTTGGCCACGCACCACCCACTGGCCAACGAACTCAGACACCCCGGTTTCGCCATTGAGATTGACCCGCCGCAGCGGCCAGCCCAGGCGAGCCGCGAACTGCACCACCCCCGAGGATTTGCCACAGCCGGCATCGCCCACCAAGAGCAGGCGCAGATTGCGCGAAAGGGCTTCGGCCAGTACCCCATCCAGATCAGGGCGCGGGATATGATTGCGGTCGGCAACGGGAACTTCTGATGAATCAACCACGGGGGCCAAGAGGCCATTGCCGTGATTGCAGTAAA
>REDX01000295.1 GCA_007695355.1 Planctomycetota bacterium | reverse complement strand
GGCGGGAAGCTAAGGGCAAAAACCGGGGGAAACCCGCTGCGCGGGTGCTGTTTTCTAAGGCCGATCTGGAGATCGGCGCTCCGGGGAGCCCTTAGCTTCCCGCCATTGACTCGGCGGTCCCAGTTCGGCATTGATAATAAATGACTTGCGAAGCAAGTCCGCCTTATTCGGTGAGTTTATAGAGGTGCCCTAAAGTGCCATTGCGAGAAAGTGCTATGAAAAATGCGATTCAACCCAAAGGCGGCCAAGCCGTAACCCTCCCATGTCACACCTAACTTCCCTATTCCTCGCCCTTGCTCTCGCATCTTCTTCTCTCCTGCTCCTGGTCCGTGCTGAGGAAGCACCCTCAAATACTGCCCCTGAAAGCACCGAGAATCTCTTGCCGCAGATTCTCCCTGACCAAACAAAAACCAATCAGCGGCAACAATTGACCCTCGTTCTACCTGGCATTGGTGGCCGCTCTGATCGCTCCATCGCCATCCGCGTCAACGTTGTAAATGGGCAGGTGGCAGGGAACCCCGAAATCCGTTCATGGACCTTCCAGGACCGCCTGCAGCCGTCGCATATTCGCCGGCTCGAACGCCAGGTGACAGCCATGAACCTGGAAATCGAGGAACAACGTATCCGTGGACAGCTCAAGCTGCGCATGGCCGGCCCGCGACAACTCGGCAATCCGGCAGTTGAATATTTGGCGCAGGTCCATGTCGATCTGCGCTTAAGTTCTGGCCCAGCGCCAATGCTGCGCGATGACTTTTCAACCCCCCCCTGGCGGCGAGTCGATTTTCCCCTCCATGGGGCGATCTTTCAAGGCACCTATGAAGGCACCTGGACTCGCAACCAACAGTCCCCCGAACACCGCTTCCACGCCGCTTGGGCTAGTCTGCAAGACCATTTACAGCCCGGTGGCAGCAGCCGAGCCGAGGGCGATTGGCCAAGTCATCTGAGCGTGACCGAGGAAGGTCATTTGCTGATGAGCGCCGAGCTCCCATACCGGCCCGTAGGTGCTTCGGAATCGGCCACCCAGCGCTGGCAATTGGCAAAGCCCCTAGACCTAAAGAATGCGAATGCCCTGCGCCTGCGTTGGCGTTCCGCCGCCCATGCTGAGCTTGCAGCGCGAGTTCTCATTAACGACTGGCTCGGTCAGCAATGGAGCTACCCTCGCTCCCTACCTCTCCTGGGTGGTGAGCGCGAAACCATTCTCCCCCTCGCCGGCTTCCAACCAGATTGGTACACCGCCACCTTTGACCTTGAAACCCAGGTCATCACCGGCTTTGGCATAAGCATTCCAGCCGGTAATGGCCCTGGGCCAGTAACCCTTGAATTGCTGGCAGTCGAGGCGGTATTCGTCCCAGAACTGAGCACCGATTACCACCTGGCCCAAGTACGGCTACAGCCCAATCGAGCCCTCATCAGTGAAGGCCAAGGCCGGATCCACCCTGCCCTTTTCGGCGTGCATGGGGTTGGCCAAATACCCGAGCAGCACCATGAAACGGTGGCCGCCATGGGCATCGGCAGCGTTCGCACCATTGAACACAGCGATTTCAGCCCCCGTCGTGGCGGGGTGGCCAGTGGGGAATTACGGCACCTGGTGGAAATAACCGGAAGCAGTATGGCTGAAGCGATTCACAGTTTTACCATGGGCCTTTTTGATCCGCCCCCCTGGATGAACGGCAACGAAGAGGACTTTCTCAAACGACTACGCGGCTTTGGCCGCTCAGTTGGCGAACACGGCTTTGATCCCGAAGCCCGCCCAGATGAAGTCCAATGGATTGAAATCTGGAACGACCCCTTCCTCTGGGGTCGCCACAATAACAAACCCTAATCCACCATCATCGACCCCCAGCAGCCAGGCCATTATAGCGGCCCCCTTGCAGCCCGCCACTACGCTGCCATGTATCGGGCCATGGTCGAAGAAGCGCGAGCTGTAAATCCCCATTTACGCTTTGCTGGCCCCTCAAGCTCAGGTTTTGGTAGCGATGACTGGCGCCAACTTACCAACTTTGTGTTACCCATCGTCAAAGAAACCTACGATCTTTTAGACGCCATTGCCGAACACCATTATCAGGGCCGTGGTCGTCAATTTGCCGCCGAATGGCTAGTTGCCGATGCCGCCATCCAGGCCATTGCCGGACGTTCCATCCCGATCTGGAATACCGAAACCAACGACCTTTCCGACACCCCCGGTGGCTGGGGTAGCTCAGACGATCGCCCTGCCCGCGCCGCGGAGCGCAAGCGCGCCGCCTATCAGATTGATGAAATCCTCGCCCACCTCCAATTTATTCCCCACCTCGCCCGTGGTCGTGCCATTCACATGCTGCATCGCGGGCGCTTTCTCAATCCCGGTGAGGCTGCCGCATTACAATTCCTTGCCCCCCTGCGCGGTACCCTGGTAACGGTCGAAAGCAGTGATCCCCGGCTGAGTGTAGTCGCAGCCCACGATGGCGAGGCCTTACAGATTATCGTCTACAACGACCGCCATCACCCCATCGCCATCGAATGGACCGAGGCGCAACCGCAAGCTCTGCGACAACTCATCTGGGACGCTGAGAACGGTACTCGCGTCATCGATCTCGATGCTCCGCCGGCCACCATCCCCCCCCTTGGCGCCGTTCACTATCGCCTCGATGGGCCGCCCCCCCAAACCATGCGCCAGCGCCAAATACGACCGGCCCGGGCCGCTGACAACAGCCCCGGCATCCTCCTTGAATTACCCCCAGGCTCAGCGCGCGAACTCATCTTCGCCAACCTTCCCAGTGGTTATGCCAAAGAGATATGGGTGGTCAGCGAAGGGCTGCGCCTCGGTGGCGGGAGCCTTGTCCTCGCAAATGGCCAGGAAATCAACATCAACATCCCGCACGATGGCCTGCGCAAAATTCGCCGGATTCCCCTTCCCCACGGCGTCGATCTAAGCCAAGGTCTGCAAATACGGGCCCATGCCGATGGAGTTGGCTGGCGCCTTGCCGCCCTCTCCGCCGTTTGGGAGGAAGACCACGAAGACACCGCCGACGCCACCCCCTGAATCAGGAACCGCCATCGCCCAGCGACAGCGGCTACGCACAAAGGAAAGACCAGCCCGCAGAGCCAATTTCCCCATCGCCGCAGACCCCACCGCAGGTGATACGCAGCCGCACAGATCACCCCAGGCCACCCTTGTGATTGCCATGGCCAGGGTGAAGCTCACCCCATGGAATACATCCGTGCCCTATTGCGCTATGGGATGGTGGCAGGCCTGGTAATCGCCATTATCATCGGCATCCGCATCGCCCCAAGCTACAAAAGTACCGTCGCCCCTCACGATTATCGTGATATGCGCGAAGTACCCCGCTACGCCACCGTCAGCTATGACGGCTCCCTTGGGTGGAACGACTACCGCATTGGTGATTTAATCGTCTTCACCCTTGGCGATGGTTCTACCGCAAACACCCTATTCGGCTGGATTGGCGGCCGACCGGGGGACCGCATAGGCCGGCGCGAAGGCAACTTTTATATCAATGGTGATCCCTTAAATCAAACTGTCGATCAAAACCGCACGGTGCCCGGACAAATCGGCGCCAGTTTTGCCGATGGCCTTGGGGATGTTAACGAGATCACCATTCCAGCAAATCACTTTTACATTGTCTCGGATGGCCACCGTACTGATAGCACTAGCCATGGCCTTTTCCCCGCCACCGTCGTCTTAGGCCGCGCCACCCGTGTTCGGCACGGCGAATAAGATTACGCCCATGACTTGCAGCTTGGCACGGAGCTCTCCATGAACGACCCCATCGTCCGCCTGTCCCTTGGTATCGCCATGGGTATCGTCGGTCTTATCCTCATCCTTATCGCTGGTCGCTGGGGCTATGATGCCTATCGGCGCTGGGGTGCAGTAAATGCCCTTGAGGACGGTCGCCGTTTGGAATTCATAGGCCGCGAGCGCGCCGCCATCGATCGCTTCCAGCGCGCCGCGCGCTACGACAGACATCCATCTACCGCCCTCGCGGCGCTAAATCCTGCCCACGAACAAGCCAGCGCCCAAGCACATGCCATCGCCCGCGGTCTCCGACAACAGGCTCAATTAGGTCGCCTAGCTGTGGAATATATTGATGTCTTCCAGGGCAACGCCGGCTCGATCACTAGCCCGGGTGTCAACGGCGAACTCCTGCGCCTCATCACCCTCTACCGTGAACACAGCGGCGGATCAGTGCCGCCACTGCCCAACTTGGGGCCGCGCGATCTCGTCGATCCGGCGCTGTGGCGCCTGGCCTTGGAATGGCGCCTGCGCGCTGCCTGGACAGCCGGGGATCAGGCCACCCTACGCCAAGCCGCAGGCCAATTTGCCCTGCTGTACCCGAATCACCCAGCCACCCCCTTTGCCCGTATTCTCCACGCCGGAGCAAGCGAAACCCACCGCGAGCAAATCATTTCCCGTCTGGTCGCAGCGACACGCAGCTCACCTGAAACTACGGCTTCGGTACTCCGCGCCGCCGGACGCCTTAATCCCGGCAATAATGCTTCACTGCAAGCCCTCATCCCCAGCCAGCAGCGTACAGGAGCTGAATTGATCGCCACCATGATCAAAGCTAAGGCACCAGCCGGAGATATCGTCCGCGAGGCCATCAGACTACGTAACAACAACATTCTCCGCACCGTTGCCAGTTACTGCATCAGCATTGAGCGCTTTGATCTCCTACGTGAACTCAGCCGCCACGGCGATGAAGAATTTCAGCGGATGACGGCTATTCTCTTGGCTCGGCGCGAGCTTGATTTAGTCGCCCTACGTCGCTTGCAAGTAGATGACTCTAGCGTGCGTCCACGGGCCATGCTACTGCACAACACCGAAAATGCCCTAAGCTTTCATCTTTGTGATGCCCATGGTCAAGTTCCCGTAGCGCCCGTCACTATTCGCCTTGATGACACGGTCGTTCCACCCGCATCGATCCAACGACTTGGTAGCCTGCACCGCATTCCCGCCACCCGCCGTGGGCGACAGAATCTTGAGCTGCGCATGGGCGATGTGGTATTCTTTAATCAGGAGGTGATTCGATGATTCCCTGCCAGGAATGCGGCCACATCAACCGCCTGGGAGCCATCTACTGCGGCGCCTGTGGCGCCAAATTGGAAGTCGACTTAGAGATTATTGAGCAGTCAGTAATAGCCTCGTCATCCCAGGTTCGTGCCGAAAAATACTTTCTTGCTGGACGTAATATTATTGGGCTAGGAGTATTTCTTTTTATCTCGGCCTGGTTGCTGCAATCGGTGATTATCCCGCAACCACCGAGCTTCCAATTGCCGCAGGCACCGCCTATGTCCCCTAACGATATCTTTAATCCAGAAGTCGAATGGATTCAGCCAACTCTCGACATTGCCCCCCGCTTGCGCCTTGAAGATGTTCTCGCCCAGCGTAGCCCCAGCCTTCTCGAATGGCGCGCCGCCTACGCCGACACAGCCTTGGGTGATGTGAATCGCGAGCGCATAACCCACTGGCAGGTTGAGATATTCAATAGTCGCCGCAGCGATGGCAGTTGGCTTGGCGGCGACCCGGTTGCAGCTACTGGAATAGCTATCCTTGCTTTACTTGCTCATCCTGGGCCCGAGAGCTTTGCGGAGGCCATAGAACAGGGCATTAACCACATTCATCCGCTCGTCTTGGCCGGCAGCAGCGGCCGCAATCCAATTGCCCACACCATAGGAATCATGGCGCTGGTGGAATCTGGGCGACTTAGCGAGCGTGAATTGTCGGTGCTGCGCCCAGCTCTCTACCGCGGTGATGCACCGCACTGGCAAGCGATGGCCCTACTCTCTTTCTCCCCCGATGACCGCCCTAAACGCATCGCCGCCATACGCTCACATACCACCGATAGTCTATGGCGACACTTCCTTCATTTCTTAAGTGATCAGCCGCTCATTGATAGCTTGGACGAAAGCCTGTTTGTCGCCAATGCCGGCGAGCGTCTGCAGGGAATTGATCGTCTCGCCTGGGCCTGCCTGGCTTTCTGGATGGGCCGCGATGTAGACGGCTTGCGCGAGAGCCTGCAACGCTGGTCATCCCTGGACGATGTACCCACCGCCAATGCCGAGCTGCGCAGTCTCGCCGGACCACACGCCGACTGGGCTATGGCCGTCCTCACCGCCACTGCCCCCCTACGCGCCCCCATCCCCTGGATTCGGCCTGCCAGCGAGCCCTAAGTCCCCTGGCCAGCAGTAGTAAGCCATGTTCGGCAATGGTTGGGGGCAGCAGTAGCAATGGCGCCTGTCGCTGGCATCCAAGTACCGGCTAAATATTCGCGACTCACAGCAAATTACGAAACTGTAACTTCGGCCAGTCAAGAATGGACGAGGCCCCAATCGGGTAGGAGGCCCCCTCGCGGGGGCCGTCCTCCCACACCACCGTACGTACTCATCGTATACGGCGGTTACTG
>REDX01000171.1 GCA_007695355.1 Planctomycetota bacterium | reverse complement strand
CCAACTGAGCTTTCCCACGCGTTTAACCTTGCCACGAAGCTCTTTGCTAAGGGCGATGTGGACGGAGCGGCGGGTCATTTTCAAAAAGCGTTGGGCGATCCGCGCTTCAAAAAGCAGAGCTATCACCAGCTTGGCCATTGCTTCGCCAAGAAGAAGCTGCTTGACCTTGCGGCACAGCAATATACTTCTTGCCTCTCATTAATTGAAGATGACCTCGGTGACGAGGCCAAGGAGGTCCGCTACAGCCGTGCCCGGGTCTATGAGGCCGTGGGTAAAAAAGCTGAAGCGGAAGCCGATTACACCAGGTTGGTGGAATTGGATCTTGGCTTCCGAGACGCTGCTGACCGCCTTGCCGCTTTGCGTGGGGCTTAAACAGCATCTCGTCTGTGGCCCTCTTCGATACCCTTTCCCGAATCGGGTGCCTGGGGTCTTAGCGCCCTGAGCATCCGATTCTTGTCAATCGGCTGATACATCCGGAGTTTCCATGCCCAATAGTGCCAGTGCTGCCAAGCGCATGCGTCAGAATGAAAAGCGGCGCATTATCAACAAGAGCCGCAAGACCGAGCTCAAGACCATTGCCAAAAAGATCGAACGTGCGATCCATGATGGCAAGCAGGATGAGGCCGATCTGCTTTACCGCCGCTACGCCAAGCGTGTCGATCAGGCTGCTGCCAAAAACATTCTTCATAAGAATGCCGCCAGCCGTCATAAGTCGCGGATGGCGATTAAACTGCACAAGGTTGTCGCCGCCTAGGCGCTGTCGCCTAGGTGCTGTCGTTGCTTGCTCTATAGCTGGGCAAGTGGTTCTTTGTCAATTCGCCCGTCTTTCCTATTAGAGTAAAGACGGTGATTATCCCCCCTCGGGGGCGCTTGAGGTAGGCGCCCCCCCCGATGCCCGACATCGGGTCCGTGAGAACTCGCAACCGCGACACCGTGTTCGGGATGTGTCGTGCCCCTGATATCCAGGGGAGAGGAAATATTGTTGGTATGCGTACCTATGAAACCACCATTCTGGTGAACCCGGGCTCTGCCCGCAACGATTATGAAGGCACCATTGCCACCATTCGCGCCGCTTACGAAGGCGAAGGCGCTGAGTGGATTGAGCTTGATAAGTGGGAAGAGCGCAAGCTGACCTACCCCATCGCTGGCCAAACCAGTGCCTTGTATCTGATCGGCTACTTCAACGGCCCCACCGATATTATCACCAAGATTGAGCGCCGTGCGCGCTTAACTGATGTGATCATGCGCCAACTGATTATCGCCCGTGATGGTAAGGCTTATGAAGCCATTCGCGTCCAGCGCGCCCGTTCTGCCGAACGCGCCGCCACCCGCGAGCGTGAAGCCGAACGCGATCGCGATAACGAACACGACCGGGAGGACTGATCCATGGCCGTCTCCGTCAATCGGGTTATTCTGGCCGGGAACCTTACCCGCGATCCGCAGGTGAAGTTTCTCGCCAGTGAACAGGCTGTATGTAATTTCGGACTTGCTCTCAACCGTCGCTATAAGGCGCGCAGTGGGGAGATGGTCGATGAAGTTACCTACGTCGACATCGAGGCCTGGGGTCGTACCGGCGAATTGGTCGGTCAGTACCTCACCAAAGGCCGATCCTGCCTGGTTGAGGGGCGGCTGAAACTGGACTCTTGGGAAAAGGACGGTCAGAAGCAAAGTCGCCTGCGGGTGGTTGCTGAGTCTGTGCAATTCCTCGGTGGACGTGAAGATGGCGGCGCCCGCAGCAGTGGTGGCCCGCGTGAGGATAGCGACGAGAGTTACGGAGATTCCACTCCTCGCTCTTCCGCGCCGTCTTCATCTTCCCCACCGCCCCCCGCTTATGACGATGATGAGCCGCCGTTCTAGGCGCTTTAATCAGTGGGTCGCTGTAGTTTAGCCGATGGCGACCCCATATAACTCTCTATCAAGGAACTTGATCCCATGCCCAAGATGACTCGCAAGAATACCAAAAAGCGCGCACGCAAGACGGTTGAAGCCCCGAAGTTTTGCCGCTTTACCCGTGATGATATTTTTGAAATCGATTACCGTGATATCGATGTCCTGCGCCGCCATGTCAGCGCTCAGGGCAAGATTTCGCCCCGTAAGCGCAATGGCATCACTGCTCAATACCAACGTCAGCTGAAGGTGGCGATTAAGCGCGCCCGATTCCTCGGCCTGCTTCCCTTCGTCGGCGAGTAATCTCACCGGCCCATCGTCGGCTTCGCTGGCGATTGCTTACGGTGTACTGGCCTTGATCTCATAACGCTAGCTTGTCGCTATTGGATATAAGGCTGGCGCTCGGCGACGAGTGCTACTTTACAAAACAATCCTTAGCCAGTCTCCGTGGCCTAGGACCTACAATCGAATCAAGAGGACTCTATCATGGGTAAGAATGTCGAAGTGTTGCTCAAGGAAGACGTGCTGAAGCTCGGAAGCATGGGTGACATTGTCTCGGTGCGTCCAGGATACGCTCGCAATTTCCTACTGCCTCACGGCAAGGCCATCCCCGTTGGGCAGGCCGCCAAGCGCCAAATTGAGCTCCTGCGCGAGCAGGCCCTTCGCCGCCAAGCGGAAATGGAAGGTCAGGCCCTGTCGCAGAAGAAGCAGATCGATGGTTTGTCGGTGCAAATCGCAGCCAAGGTTTCTAGTGGACGGACCTTGTTTGGATCCGTTGGCATTCGCGAGATCGTGGTAGCCCTTGATAAGAGTGGATTCACCATTGATCCGAAACAGGTTCACCTCCATGAATCATTCAAGACTCTGGGTACTTACCCGGTGATTATCCGCCTCTTCAAGGGCGTGGATGCCACCATTGAGGTTGAGGTCGTTGATGCCGATCCTCAGGGTTCTACCATGGAAGAGGTGATTGCCTCCTCCGCTGCCACTCAACAGGCTGAGTCCTAGTCCCTTCAGCGTCCCGAGGAGTCCTCGGCGATGCCGACGGCAGTGTCCGTCGTTGTCTCTCTTCTTCTTGCCCATTTTCCTTGCGTTTGCGGAGTGTCCCATGAAAGCCGATATCCACCCTAAAGTTCGTACCGTGATCTTCCAAGATTCTGTGAATGGTGCCATGTATCGCATTGATAGTGCGGTACAGACCAAAGACACCGTCATCGTCAATGGTACCGAATATCCCCTGGTCAAGTTGGACGTGACCAGCGCTAGCCATCCCTTCTATACCGGCAATCAGCGGATTATGGATACCGCTGGCCGAGTCGAGAAGTTTGGCAGCAAGTACGGCGCCAATCTCAGTCGTCTTGCCAAGAAAAAAGGCAAGGCCTAAGCCGATTTCAAGTTTCGGCCAAATGGCAGGAAGCTCAGGGCCCGTGGGAGCGCCGAGCTCCAGCTCGGCAGAGCTCACTGATCGTCAGTAGCTTCTGTCATAGACCCCCGGCTGCCTCTGTGGTGGCCGGGGATTATTATTGATCCTTACCGTCTTCCATCTTGGCCTTAAGCCCCCGCTTAATCATCCCTCCCTTAGCTTCTTCCTGCGCGAGTTCTTCCCCATGGCTGATTCCAACGATGATCTTCTGCGCAAGCTTGCCCACTTGGCGGCGCGGCATGCTGAGTTGGAGTCTCGCCTGGCCGATCCACAGGTGGCCGGCAGCAAAGAATACCCTGGCTTGGTGCGCGAGCACGGCCGTCTGAGTCGGGTGGTGGAGCCATTTTCTCGCTTAGTTGCCGCCCAGGATCGGCATGGCCAAGCCCAAGCCATGCTCGGTGACGCCGAATTGGCGGAACTGGCGCGAGAAGAGGTAGCTGAGTCGGCGGATCTCATAGAACAGCTCATCGAAGAGATTAAAGGGTTGATTGTTCAGGGCGACGCCTTGGCTGATCGCACGGCAATTATTGAAGTGCGAGCCGGCACCGGTGGCGATGAAGCCTGTCTTTTTGCGGGGGATCTCGTGCGAATGTATCACCTTCATGCCCAGCGGCGGGGCTGGCGGGTGGATATGATTGATGTCTCCGAGGGGGAAAAGGGCGGTTTTAAGGAAGCCGTCTTTGAGATTCGGGGTGTCGGTGCCTACGGCCTTATGCGCTACGAATCTGGTGGCCATCGGGTGCAACGGGTGCCGGAAACCGAGAGCCAAGGCCGGGTTCACACTTCAGCTGCCACGGTGGCCGTACTTCCCGAAGCGGAAGCCGTCGATGTGGACATTAATGAAGATGATCTTGTAATCGAACGGAAGCGGGCCGGGGGAGCTGGCGGCCAGCATGTGAATAAAACCGAATCAGCCATCCGCGTCACGCATAAGCCCAGCGGTATTGTTGTATCCTGCCAAGACGAAAAGCGTCAGGGAGCGAACCTCGACCGGGCGATGACGGTACTGCGGTCCCGCATCTTTGAAATGGAGCGCGCCAAGGCCGCCGCTTTGCGCGCCGCAGAACGCAAAGAACAAGTAGGCAGCGGCGATCGCTCTGACCGCATTCGCACCTATAATGTCCCGCAGAATCGGATTAGCGACCATCGCATAAATTACACCAGTTACGATCTTGATCGCTACCTTCTCGGCCATCTCGAAGACCTGCAGCAGGCAATGATCGATCATGCCAAGGTCGCCCTCTTGAGTACTTGGGACGGCGCCCTCTAAGCGATTCCCGCGAACGACGATCGACCATTGGGCAAAGACGAGTAGCGCTTTTCGCCTCTCGTCCTTGGCCAGTCGCGGTTTGCCTCCGCCCGCCACGGACGTTGATGGGCGTGAATCTATTGCCCATCGCCGCTCATCGCGGCATTGCCACGCCGCCAGGCGCCGCTAAAGCTGCTTGAACACTACCTCATGAACCATCTCGTCCTGAGGGCCTTTTAAAGACAGCTTGGCGACTTGTCCCGTCTGATCGCTGAGGGTATAGTTCCCTTGCCAGGCGGATATCTCAATGCAGCCCTGATCGTCGCTAACCAGGTTTTCCTGCTGCGACCATTGGCGCTGCCATTCACTCAAACTGAGCATGGCGGGGAAGGGTCTCCCGGCACGGTCAACCAGAGCGGCGGCATCACCAAGCCAGTGGTTGCGGGCCTCAAATCCCCAGAATAGGCAGCATTCCACCGCCGGATGGGCAAAGGCAGTGCCTAAGAGAAGGTCCATCGCCCGCGCTGCTCGGGGCTTGTCGGCGGTGGCAATGCTGATTTCGGTAAAGTGGATGGGTAGCCCAGTTTCGGCCAGAAAATCCAGGCGGCGCCAGATTTCATCAGGGATCAGTGGTCCTCGACCTTGGCGCTCAGGGCGATCAGCTTCAAGGGCAGCTTCGCCTTCATTGATAACAAAGCGCTCGGCAGCGTGTTCTTGGATCCCGATGCCGCCGATGGGCGCGCCCTGGGCCCGTAGGTCATCAATCAGACGCCGGTACTGTTCCGTTCGCTGATCGCTATCAAGAATCCCGTATTCATTTGTGAAAAGTCGGATGGTGGGATCGATGGCATGGGCTTGGCGAAACATGGCGGCGCGGCCGTCGGTGCCCAAACGGCTGGCGAAGAAATCTCCGTCAAGCATTTCATTAAGCATATCCCAGTCGCATACTCGGCCGCGGTAGCGGTTGAGAATGCTTTCCAAGCGCAGGCAAAGCCGTTTCCAGAGTTGGTCTTTACTGAGTTTCTTGACCCAATCGGTTTGAAATTTTTCCTTCTCCCAAAAGAGACAGTGACCCCGCAAATCATGGCCTTGTTTTTCGCTCCAATCCAACAGTTGATCAGCGAGTTGATAATCCTCTTCGCCATCCTTGGCTTCGGTGGCATACCACTTCATGGCGTTTTCGCAAACCAAGAGGGGGAAATGGGCGCGAACTAGGCTGCGTTGACGTTCGCCGTCGATATCCGAACCCAGTAGGCTCCGACCAACGCAGCTGCCGATGGCAAAGTCACTTTTGCCACTCAATTGCAGGGGGTGACGGCGCAGAGGCTGGCCTTGTTGGTTACAGATGCGGATGCTGCGGGCAACGCGGCGATGCTGACCAGCGCGGGCGAGGATGTCGTTGTGCCATGAATTCATACGTCACAGCATACCTCCTACAATGGCGAGTCATGCATAAACAAATGGCCTAATGGCATCAGGGTGTGGTTAACACCCGATGAATTAGGGCCCTTAGGTGGTAAACAATAAGAGACCACTTTGGCCTGCAGTCGGCATTCCCCCTTGGCCGCAGCGGCGGTCAGGCTACACCCTTGTTATGAGCCAGAACCCCGATGACGCAGTTCCCGCGCCAGCGCAACCCTCAGCGCCTTCTTTCGAACAGCGCTTGCCGGCTTGGCAGCGTGTCAGTAATAGTTTTTTAGAGAACTGGATTTTCGCCTTTTTGATTGCTATGGCTCTGCGCCATTTTTTCCTTGAAGCCTATCGCATTCCAACGGCGTCGATGGAGCCCACCCTCTATGGTGATGTGGCGTTTTCTAAGGCCGATCATGTGGTGGTCGATAAGATGGGGTTTCGCTTTACCGGCCCATCGCGCTGGGGGGTAACCGTATTTCAGTATCCGGTGCCGGAGGTGCAGGCCCCGGGTGGTGGCGAAATGAAGGCAATTACACCCGATGGCGAACGCCTTGATTCATTTCCCTTTCGTCCACTTTTACAGCGAAATTTCGTTAAGCGTTGCGTTGGTATGCCGGATGATGTTTTTTATATTGAGGGTGGAGACTTGTGGCTGCAGCAGGCCGATGGCAGCTTTGGCATTCCGGCCAAGCCGCCGCGGGTGCAGAAGGCATTGTGGCTCCCCATCTATCAACACGGTGCTGATCCTGGCTATCTGCCTTGGCGTGCTAGTCGCAGCACCATTAGCGATCTTGACGGAAAGCTTCACTTCAGCTTCGCCGATGATCAGGGGGCCTTATTCTCTCAGCCGCTGATCAACCTCTATATTAAGCCAGGCCCGGTGAATGTGCGGCCCCGGGGGTCGAATCGTTGGCAGCAGGTAGAGGTATCGTTGCTGGCTCCGACTTTCACTTTTGCTGGCGAGCAGGGTTCGATCTACGATCTGCGCTCTTGGGAAGTCAATCGACTGACCACGGCGGATCTGGATTCCCAACGCTATGGATCAAGCCTGAATGCGACTATGTCAGAACGCATTCGCGATTTACGTGTGACATACGAAATTGCCGAGATTCATGGCGAGGCGATTATACTGCTGAGCCATGGCGGCATGAATCGCCTGGCCATGCATGTAAGGGATAAGGGTTGGGCGATTTATTTTGGTGATCAGGAGATGGCGCAGGGGTCTGAAGATTTACGCCATCGCCGGGTATCCCTGGCCTTGGTCGATGGTTTGGCGAGGGTTTGGATTGACGATGAAGAAGCGATGTCGGCTTTGCCCATAGCCACGGTGGCCGTAGATGACGCAGCAACTCAGACGCGTCTCCAGGTGCGCGGTGAAGGTCAGGTCCAATTTCGCCATTTTGCCGTCGATCGCGATGTTCATTATACCCACGATGGCATTATGAATGACCATCGACAGGCTTGGGGACAGCGTCTCTCCGCCTTTGCTGGGGCCCAGGAAGCGGCCTTGCTGGCGGCCCAGCGGGCGCAGATCCTAGAAACTCGGCGTATCTTTATCCCCGCCTTGGCGGATGAACGCTTGCGTCAGCGTCTCATGACAAGCATGGAAAATCGCGATACTGGCGATATGGATTGGCTGCGACCTCTGGGAGTCAGTCCGGAGACCGCGCTGCGGGTACCCGCGGGGGGCTATTTGCTCTTGGGAGACAATAGTCCCTTCAGTCTCGATTCTCGCACTTGGGGCTGGGTACCCGCTGCGAACATGCGCGGTACGGTGATTCTCGGGGTTCTTTTCCCGCGCGTTCGCCGCATTCGCTGATCGAGGTGGGATTTGAAGGCACCTTGCTCCTGGCCTTGACAAGGGCTATTTGGCCGACTTTTCCACAATGGGCAATGCGCTTTCGAAGCCTGCTCTATTGCTGGTGTCTCTCGCTATGTTTTCTGCCTGCTGCCGCATCTGTTATCATGACTTCTTCCTAAGTATAATATATTAAATGTGTTACGTGTATTTTGCGGCGGCCTAAAAGTTTACTGACATGGATCTTCATCGTGTCTTTAACAAGCTTTACCCGAAATTTTCAACAGTGACTCCCCAGCTAGAACGGCTTTTCCACATTAGCAGGGACTTTGTTGAGCAGGCCCCAGCGATTCTTCTCGAGTCCTGTCCGCGCAATATCATGAAGAAATAGCAGTGCTGCAGCTGCCCAGCGTCGCGAAGAATTCTGATGATTATTTTACAGATCTGACACGAGTGTCTTGTGATATCCGGCCCAGTAAGCGGTTAGACCTGGCCGGTCCGATTTCTCGTGATTGTGACTGAGCGCAGCCCTTGATGCCGATTGGGAGTTGGCAAGCTATGGCCTATATGCATGCGTTCTCTCCTGAGTTGACTCGCCCCTCCTCCAGCCCCCCCCATGAGCCAGGGGAGAGTTTGCTGTGCGTGCAGGGACTAGTAAAACGCTTTGGTCGCCGTCAGGTGGTCTGCGGAGTCGATTTAGAGGTGGGCAGCGGAGAGATCGTCGGTCTTCTCGGTGCGAATGGCGCCGGCAAATCCACGACCTTTCGCATGTTGGTGGGCCTACTAGCGCCAGATGCGGGGATGATTCGCTTTGCAGGTGAAGAGATTACATCCTTGCCCATGTTTCTTCGTGCCCGCCGTGGCATGGGTTACTTAGCTCAGGAACCCACGATTTTTGCCCATCTATCGGTGGCGGATAATATTCGCATGGTGCTGGAGCATCATTGTCCCCGTCGTGAGCGTGAGGCCCGCCTGGATGCGCTGCTTGCTGAGTTGCGCCTTACGTCGCTGCGTGATGCCATTGCTGGCCGTTGTTCCGGCGGTGAGCGCCGCCGCCTTGAGATCACCCGTGCCCTGGTGGTCGACCCCAAGCTACTCTTCTTTGATGAGCCCTTTGCCGGTGTCGATCCCAAAAGCCGAGATGATATCCGCGCCATTTCCCAAGAACTCAAGCAACGCGGTATTTCAGTGCTGATTACCGATCACAATGCCGAGGCGATTATGCAAATGGTTGATCGCCTCTACGTCATGGAGTCGGGAAGCATCCTCGCTAGTGGAACTCCGGCTGAAATTATTGCCAATCCTGAAGTCCGCCGCGCCTACCTGGGAGACTCCTTTATGCTGCCCGGGGGGCCAGTGGCAGGTGCTTTATCACCATGAGTCTGGACTGCTCCGCATCCCGTTTGCAGGTGGTGGTTTGTCCCTCCCTCACTCTTTTGGGTGAATGGTTGCAGGAGGTGGAGGGGGCCTGGGAGGGCCCGGTGCGGCACCTGCGCGAACCGGCCTCTTGCCACGAGGTGGTTATGGGCCTCGATACGCCCTCCCTGTTTGAGGAGCCGGCCCTGATCGTGCTCACCGCTGGCGAGGCCTATATGACCAAGCACCGGGATCTCCTCTGCGGTCAAATCGGCCAGCCCCGAAGCGCTGGTGCCTTACTGCTCTGTTGCGAAAAGCTCATGGCCCGGGATGCCTTGGCCAAGGCCGCTAAGGGCGCTGGCGCCCTCCATAGCATTGATGTTCCGCTGCGTGAAGCAGAGGTGCGCTCTTGGCTTATCGCCCGTTTGCATCGTTTGAGTCAAGGGGTTGAAGACGCTCATCAGGTGGCCAATGAGCTGATGAGCCACCGTGGTGAAAACCTCGATGCCCTCCTCGCCGCCCTCGAACAGGCCCTTGACCATGCTGATGGTGCCCTGACCTGCGAGGATGTTCAGGCCGCCGTCGGCGGCAGTTCTCAGCGCCCGGCCTGGGAGATGACCGGCGCCCTACTTGATGGCAAATTACAGCGCTGTCTGGAGCTTTTCTATGCCGGAAAAGGCTTGGAGTCCGAGCAGGTGCTTGCCACCTTAAGCGGTGAACTGCGGCGCTGTCTCTGCGCCTTGGAGAACGATGACGATGCCGAAGCCGCCGCCCTCGCTGGCGGCACCAGTCCCCAGCAGATGCGTTTTGCACGACGTCGTGCCCGTCAACTGCGCCGGGCTGGCTGCGAACGGCTGCTGCGCGGGGTGATTCAGACGCAGCGCGCGTTACGCCACGGCGATGAGCCAGAGTTAGCCCTGGAACTCTTCGCGCTCAATGCGCAACGAGTCATACGCTAAAGGTAATGGCTGCCAGGTGCGTGATTGTCGGCACTGGGTCAGGTCTATGATCTTGTTCGAAGGTCCCATCCGTGACGGTCGACGATCGCCTGGAGAGGAATCCTCGCCATTGATGGGAGATGACTGAGCATGGATATTTACTTCTGTGATGAGTGCGCGGCGCGGGTAACCGATGCGGACCTGCACCGTGGTTACGGCATCAAGAAGGCCGACGTGGTCATCTGCGGTCAGTGCATCGATAAGGGTCTGGGTAAGCAGCGTTTAGCTCAGGCCGGGGTGAATGCTCCGTTGGCTGATGACTTCTTGGACGAGGTTGATGATCATCCGTCGGCTCAGGAGCATGATTCCCAAGATTATATCGAGCATGAATCATCTGAGCCAAGCGTTAATCCCCCCTTAGTCCCCAGCGATGATCACCAGAACCCTGCCGGTATGGGCGAGGATGATCTGAGTGACGTTGAAGTAAACCGGCTTGAAGAAACTGACGTGGTGCGCCGCCAGTGCAGTGGTAGCGACGATCTCGTATCAGCCGCCGGCGGCTTTGCAGCTCTGTCTGGTGATGACCCTAAAGAAAGACTTTTTGATAAATCGGATCTCGAAGAGCTTCATGGGTTGGCTGGGGTAGAGGCCAAGCGAGAGATTACGGACTCCTTTTCTCGTTCGCCCCGCGAAGCTACCGATTGGGATTCGGAACACGAAGATCGCACACCCAGTGATGATGAAATCATCGCTGACGTCGCGGAAAATGCAGAGGATTCCCCGATTGATCATCATCTCGATGATGACGATGCTGTCCCTGCTGATTTAGATGGTGATGATAACGAATATGTTAGTAATGAAGCAGGCTTCGCTGACCAGGACGAAGACGAGGACAGCGAAGAAGATGACGAGGACGAGGACGAAGACGAAGACGAAGACACCGAAGAAGATGACGATGAATTCGGTGGATATGATGACGAGGACGAGGAGGTTGCCCAAGGCAATATTGAAACCCTGGCGATGGGTCGGGCCGATCACCTTCTCGATGATGGTAGTAGCGCCGCCGACGAAGAGGCTTCCGGACATGGCTCAGGCGGTCGCAAACGCCGTCGGCGCAAAGGGAAGCGTCGCAATAATAAAGGGTCAGCCGCCAGCGTAGCGAAGGTGCCGCGCGCTGGGCAGATAAAACCGCCGACTGGAAACAGTGCACGCTCCTCATCGCGGATGGCGGCAAGTAGTTCATCTTCGCGTATTGCCAGTAAATCGAGCAAAACCACGAAGGCGGGTAAATCGAGTCGTCGTGCAGCCCCGACTTCCCGCAATAAAAATCTCCCGGTCATTTTAGGCTCCATTATCAGCATCCTGGTGGTTCTCATCCTTTTCGCCGCCCTTGCTCCAGGTATTTTGAAGAGCGGTCGTGGTGACGGGGGTGGGCCATCGGATCCGGTTTCGCAAATGCGGGTGCAGGTAGAACGGGCTCACCAGATGTCGATTAGCTCCCAGCGTAGTGACTCCCTGAGTGAACTTGAAGCGGCTAATCGGGCAATTCAGGAAGCCCAGCAGATGGTCTACCGTTTAACCGAGAATCTGCCCGCTGGTTGGACCGAGAACGATTTGCAAAACGAATTGCGTCGCCTCAAATTTCATGACCTCCAAGGGCAGGCGCGAAATGTCCGCGATCGCATATCCGTATTGCGCGCCCGTGGACAATAGGGTGAAGAGGCGTTTATTCTGCAGCCATTGCTTGCCTTTGTGCGGTCAATATGTCCCAGGCTGATCCCGCTCGCCAATTAGCCTGGCGAGTGCTTGAGGCAGTGGACGATGATTCCCAGCTGCTTCTCGACACCGTTATGCGCCGTATCGGTGCAGATGTATCGCCGCGTGATCGCGCCCTGGCCCGGGAATTGGTTCAGGGCAGCACCCGCTGGGGACTGCTCTATGATGCGATCACCGGTGCCCTGCTTACCCGGCCCCATCCGCCCCTGGCTCTGCGCCGGGCCTTGCGGCTGGCCTGTCACCAGATCCTGGGGATGGACCGCATCCCCGACCATGCCATTGGCGCCTCCACCGGATCCCTGCTGCGCTGGGGCGGCCACGAGCGCTTAGTTGGCGTGGCCAATGCAGTGCTGCGCCGCTTACTTGCTGCCAGAATAGTTGGTAAAGAGCCTTGGGAGCGCCTGCCCTCCGAGATGCTGCCCACTGATCCGGGTCTGCGCTATGGTCTCCCCGCCCTCTTCGTTCGCCAATTGCAGCAGGCGGGCATGGCGCCCAGCGCCATCGACCTGGCCCGTTGCAGCCGCTGCCCACCCCTGGCCACCCGCTCCCGTCCCGGCGTCGAGCTGGAAGATCATCCCGCCATGCTGCGCCGGGAAGGGGCCTGGACCTGGTGGTCCGATCCTCAGGCGGCCATCCACGGCCCAGTGGCAAAGGGTGAAGCGGTGGTCCAGGATCCAGCCCAATGGCAAGCCCTGCAGCTTTTAGGCGAGGTGAAGGGCCGGCGGATCCTTGACGTTTGCGCTGCCCCCGGCGGCAAAAGCCTGGCCCTGAGCGAGGCCGGAGCCTGGGTGATCGCCGCAGATAGTTCCCAGCCCCGCTTGGCGCCCCTGCGCAAGCTGCTGCTTGGCCGCCCGGCGGCTGAGCCGCGGCCGCAGCCCCTGGTTGCCGACGGCCGACAGTCGGCCCTGGTTGCGGCCTTCGATATCGTTTTGGTGGATGCGCCCTGCTCCAATAGCGGGGTATGGGGCCGGCGTCCCGAGGCCCGTCATCGCTATACCCCAGAGGCCCTGACCTCGCTCACCGATATCCAGGCCAGTCTCCTGCGCAGCGCCAGCGCCCTGGTGCGCCCCGGCGGCCGCCTACTTTATGCCACCTGCAGCCTTACCCCCGACGAGAACGAAGCCCAGGTCGCCGCCCTCAGCGGCTGGCAGGTGGAAGTAGAGCACCGCAGCTGGCCCGATGACTGGCAGGCCGGTGGTTATGCCTGTCTGCTCAGCCGCGTCTCGGCGAGCTAGACGAATGAAGTTCTTTGGCGGCCAGCCCAGGGCGGCTTAAAGCTCACCTTGGGTGAGGAATCCCCGCTTCGCGGTGGATGCTTTTAGCGCAAAAGCGCCCTATTCAGGGCATTTTTGCTGGCCGATCAGGAGATCGGCGATCCCGGGGCAAGCTTTGAGCCGACCTGGCGGCCAGCCATCCCAGTGCTTGTCAGACTAGGGTCGGCGGCACACTGCCAGCATGAACGATCATCTGGCGGATATTGTCATTTGCGGGGGCGGTTTGGCTGGACTCTGCAGCGCCTTGCAGATTAAGCAGCAGCGGCCCGAGACTCGGGTGGTGGTGATTGAGCGTCAGCGTTTCCCCCTCGCCGAGGCGGCCCATAAAGTTGGCGAAAGCTCGGTGGAAATTGGTGCCCATTACTTTGCCGAAATCCTTGGCCTGCGCGATCATATTCAGCAGCAGCAATTGCCCAAGCTGGGTTTGCGCTATTTCTTTGGCTCCCACACCCCAGAGCGTCTGGAAACTCGCTGCGAAATGGGTGGTAACCGCTTTCTTGAGGCCAAAAGCTATCAGTTGGATCGCGGCCGCCTAGAAAACCATCTCGCCGAGCGGGTATGCGCGGCCGGGGTTGAATTAATCGCCGGGGCCCGGGTGCGCGAAATTGATCTGGCAGAGGGGGGCGCCCCGCACCGCATCCGCTATGAGTGCGATGGCCAGAGTCACGAGGTCCAGAGTCGCTGGATCTTTGATGCCTCCGGGCGCGCCTCCCTGCTTAAACGCCGCCTTGGCTTGGCCGAAGACAGCCCCCACCGCGCCCATGCGGTGTGGTTTCGCATTAATCATCGTCTGCGCATTGACGATGCTTGCGACGATGCGGATTGGGCCGCCCGCCACCACCATGCCGGACAGCGTTGGCTCTCTACCGTCCACCTCATGGGCGCTGGCTATTGGGTGTGGTTTATCCCCCTGGCCTCCGGCGCCACCTCGGTGGGCATTGTCTGCGACAAAGATCTGCACAGCTACGATGAGATAAAAAATTTCCCCCTGGCCATGGAGTGGCTGCGGCAGCACGAGCCTTTGGCGGCGCAGATGATTGAACCCCATAGTCAACAGCTCATGGATTTCGTCGGCTATCGCTCTTACTCCTATGGCTGTAAGCAGGTTTTCTCGGAATTCTGGGCGCTGATTGGCGAATCGGGCTTTTTCCTCGATCCTTTCTATTCGCCGGGATCGGATTTTATCGCCATGGGCAATACCATGGCGGTAGATTTATTGATGCGCTCGTTGAATGGGGAGTCGGGTATTGGCCAGCGGGCGGCGGTGCTTGATGGCATACTGCAAAGTCTCTTCCGTAATCACCTCGGCATCTATCACCGTCAGTACCCGCTCTTTGCCAATGCCAAGGTAATGGCTGCCAAGGTGGTTTGGGATTTTGCCTATTATTGGGCCATCCCGGCAACCCTCTTCTTCCACGGGCAATTGACCAATGTCAGTGTATACGCCCGTAACCGCGCCGTCTTTGATGCGGTGGCTGAATTGGGCGTGGAGGTGCAAGAACTCTTCCGGCGCTGGCATCAGCTAGACCAGGATCCCTATGCCGGCTCCTATGTCGATGTTCCCGAGTTGCCCATTATGGCCGAACTCAATGCCGGCCTGCTCGCCGAGTGGGATGCCGGCGAAACCATTCGCGGCCTGCGCCGTCATGCCGATCTCTTGCATGAAATGGCGGGTGAATTGCGCGATTATATCCAGGCCCAGCATCCCCAATTGCCGCTAGCCGATCTGCCCCGCCTGCAGGCCTGCAGTGCCGGTTCCCGATGCTATTGGGACAGGGTTTGGCAAGGTTTGCACGGTGTCCCTGCCTGATTCGAGCACCCTCACCCAGGCCCTGCAAAGGCATTGGGGCTTTAACACCTTCCGCCCCCTGCAGGAGGAGGCCATTCGCTGCGTGCTCGAGCAGCGGGATTGCCTATTGGTGATTCCCACCGGCGGTGGCAAAAGTCTCTGCTATCAATTACCGGCGGTGGTCAGTCAGGGCATGACCCTAGTCATTTCCCCACTCATCGCCCTTATGGACGATCAGGTGGCCGCTGCCCAGGCCAATGGCCTGCGCGCTGCCGCCCTGCATTCCCAGCGCGCCGAGGACGAGCGGCGAGACACCCTAGCGGCAGCTCGCCGCGGCGAGTTGCAACTACTCTACGTCAGCCCCGAGCGCTTGGCGGTGGGGGATATTCTCAGCTCCCTGGCCGATCGCTGCTGTCTGGTGGCCGTCGATGAGGCCCACTGCGTTTCCCATTGGGGCCATGATTTCCGCCCCGAATACCGCCAATTGGGCGAACTCTTTCGCCAGCTGCCCGCCCATGTGCCGCGCATGGCCCTTACCGCCACTGCCACCCAGCAGGTGCAGGCGGATATGGAAACCCACCTTTGCCTGCGAGGGCCCCAGCATTTCATTGGTCATCCCGATCGCCCTAATCTCATTTACCGCGCCCTGCCGCGGGCACGGGTGGTGCAGCAAATCCAAAAGGTGGCCAAGCGCCACCCCGAAGGCGGCGGCATTGTCTATGCCCTCACCCGCAAAGAGGTAGAGCGCATTGCCGAGCAATTGCAGGATGCCGGCATTCAGGCCGCGGCCTATCACGCCGGCATGGATGCCGAGCCACGTCGCCAAGTGCAGGCGCGCTTTGTTGCCGAGGAACTACCGGTGGTAGTGGCCACGGTGGCCTTCGGCATGGGCATTGATCGCTCCAATGTGCGCTGGGTGGTGCACGCCGGCTGTCCTCGCTCGCTTGAGCACTATCAGCAGGAATCGGGCCGCGCAGGCCGTGATGGCCTGCCGGCCGAATGCGTCCTTCTCTTTGGTGCCGGCGATTTGGGCACCCATCGCTTTTTTATCGAGCGCGATGCCCCGCCGCCGGAGCGCCGACAGGCCCTGGAAGACCAGCTGCGCGCCATGGCCCGCTTCGCCAGCGCCCCCATCTGCCGGCACCGCATTTTAAGCGAGCATTTTGGCGCTTCCTTTCCTGCACCTGGCCAAACAGCAAGCGACAGCGGCTGTGGCGCCTGCGATATCTGCCTTGGCGAAACCAGCTTCCTGCCCTTTGACGAAGCCCAGGTTATTGCCCAGAAAATCATCTCGGCGGTCTGGCGCACCGAAGGTCGTTTTGGCATTAGTCATGTGGTAGGGGTATTACTGGGGCGCAATACCGCCGCCATCCGCCGGCACCAGCACGAGGGCTTAAGCGTCTTTGGTCTGCTACGCGACTACGATGAGTGGGCCCTGCGCCGCTGGATCGATCAACTGATTGTCGCCGGCCTCCTCAGTCAAGAGCGCAGCGATGGCTTCCCCTTGCTGGGCATGACCCACGAGGGCCGCGAATACTGTCGTCAGGGTGGTCCTTTGCACTTAAGTCTGGTGCAAAGCCGCGGCGCTGGCGATGCCAGCGGCAGCCGGCGCAGCAGTCGGCACGATATCGATGCCGAAGCCTGGGCGGGCGTTGATCGCCAGCTCTTCGATGCCCTGCGAACGATGCGCAGCGCCATTGCCAAGGCCGACGGCGTCCCGCCCTACGTGGTCTTCCACGATGCCGCCCTGCGCGAACTCGCCCGCGCCCAACCCACCACCCTCGAAGACCTCCCCACCGTCAAGGGCATTGGCGAACGCAAGGCCGAGCGCTACGGCCCCGTCGTCGTCGACGTCATCAAGCGCCATCTGGTGCAGAGTCAGCGGTAAAACTGTCACCCACAGCTGCCGCTCATCGTTCAGCGCCAACCAAGCCCTAACCCGTCAGCCCCACATCCGCCACCTGCCGCCAATTGCTTACCGGTCCCTGCAGGCGCCAGAGCGAGCAGCGCTGAATATGCAGGTTGGGCCAACTGCGGGTTTCCAGGTGGCGGCGTAGGTGGTGCAAACGTTCATTGTCCACTTCCCCATAGGCCAAGCTGAGGTGGGGATGGAAGGGGCGCATGGCATCCAGGCCAAAGCGCTGGCAGGCCTGGGAGCGAAAACTCAGCAGCTGGGGCGGGCTGTCGACGGCGACGGTAATGGCGCGAAAGAAGTCTCCGCTCACCTGGATGCCGCGGGGCTGCAAGCGGAAGGGGGCTTGGTTTTCCGCTAGAACGCGAAGGTGGTCGACCAACTGCTCCTCGATCCCGGCAATGCCACTGGTGAGGGTGAGATGGGGCGGAAAGGCAGGGCCAGCCAGATCCTGGCGTAGGGCCGTCATTTGCGGCAGTAGCGCTTCCTGGGCCTGGGGATCGGGGTTTAGCCAGATGGCATAGCGAAGCTCGTCGCGCTCGAGATGGTTCTGCATGATCATGGTCTAGCCCCGCCCTGCCCCTTCCACAAGATGGAGTCATGCGTTCACCGCATCTTTACTGGTCCTACCCCAGTGATGCCCATAATGATCCGTTGGAGTTCCCCATGCGTGCCCTCATCCTTGATGCCGATCTCCGTTTAAGCCTGGCTGATCGTCCGCAGCCACTTCCCGCGGCGGATGAGGCCCTGGTCGCGATTCGCGCGGCGGCCCTCAACCGTCGCGATTATTGGATTAGCAAAGGGCTTTACCCCGGGTTGACACCGCCGGTGATTCTCGGTTCTGATGGCTGCGGCGAGGTGGTGGCCCTGGGTGAGGGGGCTGATCAGTCCTGGCTCGGACGGCGAGTGGTGATCAACCCCTCTTTGGCCTGGGGTGCATCGCAGGCCCATCAGGGGGCGGATTTTCAAATCCTGGGTAATCCCCGGGACGGCACCTTTGCCAGCCACTTGGCAATTCCCCTCTCCGCACTGCACCCGGCGCCGGATCACCTCAGCGATGCCGAGGCGGCGGCCCTGCCTTTGGCCGGCCTCACCGCCTGGCGGGCCCTGGTCAGTCGTGCCCAGGTGCGACCGGGCGAGCGCGTGCTGATTACCGGCATTGGCGGCGGTGTCGCGCAAATGGCCCTCATGCTCTCCCGCAGCCTCGGCTGCCGGGTGGCGGTCACCAGCCGCGATGGGGCCAAGGGCGAAGCCGCCCGTCAGGCCGGGGCCGAGTTGGCTCTCGATGCCCAGGCGCAAGACTGGGCCAAGGCCTTGCAGGGGGCCTGGGGCGTCGTCGATGTGGTTATAGATGGGGTAGGGGGGGCAAATTTACCCGCCCTGGTTCAGGCCGCCGATTATGGCGCCCGCATAGTCGTCTATGGCGCCACCGCCGGCGAGCCCCAGGGCCTGCCGCTTCGTCCTCTGTTTTGGAAGCAGTTGGCCATCCTCGGCAGTACCATGGGATCCCCGGCTGATTTCGCCGATCTCTTAGATCATGTCCGTGAGCACGGCTTGCGCCCGCGCATCGACGGCAGTTGGCCCCTGGCCGAATGGGCCACCGCCCTCGAACGCATGGCCAGCGGGGCGGCCTGCGGCAAGCTGGTCTTGCTGCCCTAAGCTATCGGCTGCAGGATGATGATGGCAGCGCCAGACAGCCCCTAGCGCTGGCGCCTTGGGTGATCTATTATCCCAAGCCATGAACCACCCCTGTCTGACCTGCGGTGCCTGTTGTGCCTTTTATCGTGTTTCCTTCCACTGGTCGGAGGGGGCTGATGTGCAAAGCGATGGGGTGCCGCTTGAGCATCTGCGTGACCGTTCGGCTATCCTCCGTGATATGCGCGGCACTACCGATCAGCCGCCCCGCTGCTCCGCCCTCGCCGGTATTGTCGGTGGCGCCTGTCGCTGCACCATTTACCAGCAACGTCCTTCGCCCTGTCGCGACTTACAGGCGAGTTACGAAAACGGCCTCCCCAGCCCCGGCTGCGACCGCGCCCGCGCTGCCCACGGTCTGCCGCCACTTACCCCCGAGGACTGGCAACATCCGCCTCAGGATGCCCCGCCGCCACCCCAGGCGGCTTAGCACTCGGCCAGCGAATGAAAAAAAGACCGGCCATCGACGCGATTTGAAAGGCCGTAGCGTCAATCGTGTCAGAGTCGCGGAAAAACAGTTTAAGTCAGTCGGCAACCCATATCAGCCGCGGTTCTGTGCTTAGTCCTCGTCTTCGCTATCTGCTTCCTCTTCCTCATCCACCGCATCATCGGGGTGGGGGACGCGCAGGGCCATGACGCTCATATCGTCTTGGCGGATGCCGCCGCTAAAGCTCAAGACGTATTCAACCAGGGCGTCAACCTGATCTTTAATGTCCTGGTCGGCGTGGGCGATACAGGCGGCTCGGGTGCGCCAATCGCCGAATTCTTCTTCCTCCGGACTCATGGCCTCGGAAAGCCCATCGGTCCAGACAAAGAGGCAATCTCCAGGGCCTAGTTCAATAGTGTCGACGGAGGTAACTTGTTTCATCATCTTCCCCGATGACAGGCCCACCGCCATGCCCTTGGTGCCGACCGAGCGCATATACACCGGGCCATAGGCATTCACCACAATCGAGGGGTGGTGGCCGCAGCAGGCGGCTTCAACGACGACTTTATCGGGATTGCGACTATCGACGATAGCGGCAAAACAGGTGAAGAACTGCCCGGAGATGAGATCGCTTTTCACGCTATCATTGAGCGTCGCCATTATTTCCAGGACCTCTGGATCGGTGGCGTACATGCAGATAAAGCGCAGGGTTTTGATAATGCTCTGCACCACCAGGGCCGCTTGCACGCCGTGGCCGGAAACATCCCCAAGCAGAATAAACCAGCGGCCATCTTTGAGTTCGATGAAGTCATAGAAGTCACCGCCAACATAATGACAGGGCTCGTAATGCAGGGCAATGTCGGCATTGGGAATATCGGGGACCTTGCCCAGCAATTGCTGTTGGACCCGGGCAGCCATTTCAAGATCAGAATTATTGTCGTGGAAACCGCCGCCCTCGCTATCGCTTCGGGCCATGGTTTCATTGGGATCACTCAGGGTAACCGTGCGATGATCGTTGACCATCATATCGGTGCTGGGCCGATCGCCGTTAACCGTAGGAGTTGAGACAGCGGCTGGAGGGTCGATTTCTAAGGGTAGTTCAGGAATTGAGGAATGGCGCCGTAGGCTACGTTCACTGGGTTTGCCCGGATCTGTGCCGGCGGTCTTAGCTGGCTCTTTGCTCCCGTTCTTCGGTGCGCTGATACCGCCATGGAAAAAGCCCTCAGGGCTATCGCTTTCCAATTGCGATGTCTGCTGACCAAAAGAGAAGTCGCCACTATCGATGGTGACCTCCTGATCTTCGCTTTCTTCCTGTGGCGACAGTTCGGGATGCTTACTGAGGAGAACTTCAAGGGAGGTGAGACGGGTGGGATCGGCCTGGGGCATGGCGGCCAGAGTGCGGGCAATCTCACCGATGGTGCCCCGGCTAATCACCGATCCGTCTTTACGGATTTGCTGGTCGACTTGGCGCGAAAAAGGGTTGAACCAAAGGCCGTTGTCAAGGAATAGACGGTAGCGTTCGTCGTTCCAGAAGTTTTCATTGAGGTGATGGGACCACTTAATGTGACGGAGGTCGGCCATGGAGAGGGTCTTACCCTTGCGCCAGTGCTCTGAGGTGCCGAAATACTCCTTAGCCGTGGTGAGCCAATCGAAGGGGGCATTGATTTTTTGCCCGGTAAAGGGATCGATCCAGAAGAGGCCGTCGAAGGTGGTTTGACCGAAGAGCGGATTATCGCTGAGGTGCTGCTGCAGGCGCTTCCACTGGGTGCGGCGCAGCATGCGCTCGCGCTCTACCGCAGGATTGACCTGCGGGGTAACGGCCTCCTTAGACTTCTTGCCCCATAGACTCATGCCCAAAGCCTCCCGCCTTTTAGCTCGCGGTCAAATACCAGGCAGGGCGACGGCAGACGGTGAGGCACAGACCCTAGCCGGAGCTCTAATTGGCGCTTTCTAGCTCTTCTTGGGCCTCCAGCCACTCCTCTTCGGCCCGATCGAGGGCTGTCTGCTGCTGCAGCAGTTCGGCGGCCAGGGCCTGGGCGGCGCTGGTATCCGCCGCCTGCAGCTGGGCCGCCTCCAGTTCCGTCAGGCGGCGGCGCAGGCGCTCTAACTGGCGCTCGGCGGTCTGTACCCGCTTGCGGGCGGCGCGTTGGCGCTGGGCAAAGCCGGGGCCGGCCTGGGCGCTGGTCTTGGCCGCCGCCGCCGGGGTGGCGGCGGGGCGGGGGCTGGGAGTTTGGGCTAAATGCTGGCGCAGGTCTTGGCAGTAGTCCGCTGCTTCTCCCGGCCAGCGCTGAATGCGGCCCTCGCCGACTTCGATAATGCCGGTGCAGACCTGCTCGACAAAGCGGGCGTCGTGGCTGGCCAGGATAACCGTGCCGCCGTAGCGGGTTAGGGCCTCGCCGAGGCTCTCGACGGTGGCGACATCAAGGTGGTTGGTGGGCTCGTCGAGGACCAGGACGGTGGCCCCGGTAAGCAAGATGCCAGCCAGCACCGCCCGCGCCCGCTCGCCGCCGGAGCACACCGACAGGGGCTTGTGCACCTCGTCGCCGCGGAAAAGGAAGCTCCCGGCCACATCCAGCACCTCCTGGCTGCGCACCGTCGGCCCGGCCATGCGGCTGAGATGGTCGAGGACGGTGCCGGTATCGCCCAGGGAGAGGTAGACATGCTGGGCGTAGACCGCCACCTCGGCGCCATGGGTCCAGCGCAGGCTGCCGGCCACCGTCGGCAGATCGCCCACAAGCGTGCGCAGGAAGGTGGTCTTGCCCTGGCCATTATCGCCCATCACCGCCAGCCGCTCGCCGCGCTGGATTTCCAGGTGTGGGCACTGGGCAATGGCCTTGCCGGCATAGCCCACCGCAAGGTCGGTAATATGGCAGGCGGGGCCATCGCGGCGTTCCACCGGCGGCACCCGCACATGGGCCCGGGGGCTGGTAATGCTAGGCAAATCGGGGATTTCCTCCTGCAGCCGAGCCACCTGCTTGGCCTTCGAGCGGGCCTGGGAGGCGGTGCTGGCCTTGGCCCGATTGGCGTCGACAAAGCGCTGTAGCTGGCGCGCCTTGCTCTCCAAATTGGCGGCCCGGCGGGCCAGCCGCTCTTCGTCCTCGCGCCAGGCGATAATCGCATCCTCGATGGGACTGGGGGCCAGGCGTAGGCTGCCATTGCTCAGCTCGGCGGTGTGGGTGGTCACCTGCTGCAAAAAGCGGCGATCATGGCTGACCACCAGGGCCGCCCCCGACCAGCCGGCCAAAAAGTCCTCTAGCAAAAGCTGGGTGCGCAGGTCAAGGAAGTTGGTGGGCTCGTCGAGGACCAGCAGATTGGGCTCGCAGAGCAGCACCGCGCAGAGCTTGGCCCGGGTGCGCCAGCCGCCCGAGCAGGTGAGGGCGGGGCTGGCCAATACCCCCTCGTCAATGCCAAAGCGGGCGGCCAGGGCGGCGCAGGTCCAGGGCTCGCAGCCAGACCAGCGCTCCAAGAAGGCGGCCACCGTCTCGCCCTCCTGAAAGGGATCGTGCTGGGGCAGGTGGCCCAGGCGCAGGTCATTACTGCGATGGACGGTGCCGTTGTCGGCCTCCTCATCACCCAAGAGAATACGCAGGAGGGTGGACTTTCCGGCCCCATTGACCCCAACCAGGCCCAATTTCATGGTATCGGTAATGGCAAGGCTTACCTCGTCAAGGAGGACCTTGGCGGAAAAGGCCTTATGCAGATCATGGGCGTCGAGAAGCACGGGCATGGGCCCTGAGTCTGGGCCACGCCAGGAGATGCAAGGGTCCCTGCCCTTGACCGAGTGGGGGGCCATCGACACTCTGCCCCCCTTGGAGGATAAGCATGGCGAAAAAGCGCGAGGTGGCCTACGACGAGGAAGCGATCAAGAGTCTTGATCCCCTAGAGCATATCCGCCTGCGCACTGGCATGTATATTGGCCGCATTGGCGATGGCTCTAATCCCTCCGATGGCATTTACGTGCTGATCAAAGAAGTCATCGATAATGCCATCGATGAATTCATTATGGGCTCCGGTAAGAAGATCGAAGTCTCCTTCGATGGGGCCCAGATAAGCGTCCGTGACTACGGCCGCGGCATTCCCCTCGGCAAAGTGGTGGACTGCGTCTCCAAAATCAATACCGGTGGCAAGTACAACGACGATGTCTTCCAGTTCTCGGTGGGCCTCAATGGCGTCGGCACCAAGGCGGTCAATGCCCTCTCTGCCAGCTTTGAGGTCTGCTCCTGGCGCGAGGGTGACTTCAAGCGCGCCGTCTTTGCCCAGGGTCGGCTCAAGGGCGAGGAATCGGGCAAGGCCAGCGTGCGCAATGGCACCTTTGTCCGCTTTGCCCCGGATCCCGAAATCTTCCCCAAAATAAAGTGGAATGAAGACTTCATCCGCCGCCGCCTGCGCTATTATGCCTATCTCAATGCCGGCCTGACCATTGTCTACAATGGCGAGCAGATTACCGCCAATAACGGCCTGGCCGATCTTTTAGCCGAAGAACTGGGCGAGGAAGAAACGGTCTATCCGGCGGTGCATCACCGGGAAGATCGCCTGGAATTTGCCTTCACCCATACCGGCGCCTATGGCGAAACCTATTTCAGCTTCGTCAACGGTCAGTACACCAATGACGGCGGCACCCACCAAAGCGCCTTCCGCGAAGGTGTGCTCAAGGGCGTCAATGAATTCGCCAAGAAGAACTTCGCTGGCGAAGACGTTCGCGATGGCCTGATCGGCGCCGTGGCAATTAAAATGCAGGACCCGGTATTCGAATCCCAGACCAAGAATAAGCTGGGCTCCACCGAGGTCCGCTCGTGGATCGTCGAGGCCGTGCGCAAGGCGGTGGTGGTGTGGCTGCACCGCTCCAAGGCTGATGCCGAGCGTCTCTTGGAAAAGGTTCGTTCGAACGAACGCATCCGCACCGAATTGGCCTCGATTAAAAAACAGGCCAAGGAGCGGGCGAAAAAAGTCGCCATGCGCATCCCCAAGCTCACCGACTGCAAAGTGCATTTCGGCGACAAGGATTCCCGTGCTGAAATGACCACGGTCTTCCTCACCGAAGGCGATTCGGCCGGTGGCGCAATGATTCAAAGCCGGGATGTCTACACCCAGGCGATCTTTACCCTCAAGGGCAAGCCGCTCAACTGCCACGGCCTTAAGCTGGACACGGTTTATAAAAACGAAGAGCTCTACAATATTATGCAGGCCCTCGGCATAGAGGATTCCATCGCCGGCCTGCGTTATAATCGGGTGGTAATCGCCACCGACGCCGACGTCGACGGCATGCACATTCGCAATCTCCTGCTTACCTATTTCCTGCGCTATTTTGAGGATTTGGTGGTGCATGGCCACGTCTACATTCTCGAGACGCCCCTCTTCCGGGTGCGCAATAAGCAGGAAACCGTGTACTGCTATAGCGAGGAAGAGCGCGAAGCCGCACTCAAGCGGATCACCCATCCGGAAGTCACCCGCTTTAAGGGTTTGGGTGAAATTTCGCCCAAAGAATTTGGTCAATTTATTAATGCCGATATTCGCCTGGTCCAAGTGGATATGGCCAGCCTGGGCGAAGTCAGCAAGGCCCTGGAGTTCTATATGGGCAAGAACACCCCCGAACGTCGCGCCTTCATCGAAGACAATCTCATCCCCGATATCGCTTGAGCCCAGGGGCAATGCCCGCACTTCCACTTCGCCAATACGACCTTTTAAAAAACTTTCGAGAAGCCCATGGCCACCACGCTGCAAACCGTCGAACCCCTCATGCGCCAGAACTTCCTGGAGTACGCATCCTACGTCATCGTCGATCGCGCCATTCCGGATCTGCGCGATGGCTGCAAGCCGGTGCAGCGCCGTATCCTGCACACCCTCTTCACCATGGACGATGGCAAGTTCAATAAGGTCGCCAATGTTATCGGTGAGTGCATGAAGCTGCACCCCCACGGCGATGCCTCCATTGGCGATGCCCTGGTGGTCTTGGCGAATAAGGAATACTTTATTGAGCGGCAGGGAAACTTCGGCTCGGTGATTACGGGCCATAGCGCCGCCGCCGCCCGTTATATCGAGTGTCGTCTCACGCCCCTGGCCAAGGACACCCTTTTCAATAAACGGCTCACCCGCTGGCAGAAGAGTTACGATGGACGCCGCGATGAACCGATGGCGCTGCCGGTAAAGCTGCCGGTGATCCTGCTTTTGGGCACCGATGGCATCGCCGTCGGCATGAGCACCACCATCCTTCCCCATAATTTCTGTGAATTATTGCAGGCTCAGATCAATCTCCTGCGCAATCAGCCGATTGAACTCTTCCCTGACTTTGCCCATGGCGCGCTGATGGACGTCAGCGAATACGCCGATGGTGCCGGCCGAGTGCGGCTGCGCGCCCGCATAGAGGCCCGCGGCGATAAGACGGTGGCGATTACCGAAATTCCCTTTGGCACCACCACCGAAAAGCTGATCGCCTCCATTGAAGCCGCCGTGCAAAAGGGCAAGGTCAAGATCGGCGCGATTAACGATTATACCACCGATCGGGTGGAAATCGAACTGACCCTGCCCCGCGGCGTCTATGCCGAGGAAGTCATCCCCCAGCTCTATGCCTGGACCGACTGCGAGCTCAGTATCTCTTCCAATATTTGCGTGATTCAGGATCGTCGCCCGGTGCAGCTCAATGTATCCGAGATGCTGCACCAATGCACCGTGCACCTGCGCGACCAAATCGCCGCCGAACTCCAGCTCGAATTGGAAGACCTCCTCGACAAGCAGCACTGGCTGACTTTGGAGCAGATTTTCATTGAAAATCGCGTCTATAAGGCGATCGAAGAAGCGACCACCGCCGAGGCCGTACAGCGGGCGGTGGTGGAGGGCATGGAAGCCTTCAAACACCTCTTTGTGCGCGAACTCATCGATGAGGATGTGGAGCGCCTCCTGAAGATCCCCATCCGCCGCATCTCCCTCTTCGACATCAATAAAAACCGCAAGGACATCGACGATATTGTCCGCGCGATCAAGGCGGTGGAGGCCAAGCTTAAACAGCTGACCAAGACGGTGATCGCCTACCTCGATGGACTGCTCGAGAAATACGGCCCCCAGTACCCGCGCCGCACCGAGATTACCACCTTTACCAGCGTCGATAAGAAGGCGGTGGCGCGGGCGGCGATTAAGCTGGCCTATGATGCCGCCAGCGGCTTTATCGGCACCGCGGTCAAGGGCGAGGCCTTCCCCTGGCAGGTCTCCGAATTTGATAAAATCCTCATTATCTCCGATGACGGCAGCTACCGCGTGATTAGCCCAGAGGATAAATTCCTGGTCCCCGGCAAGCTACTGTGGGCCGGCCCCATGCCCGAGGAGGGGGGGCTGGTATTCACCGTCGTCTACCGCGATAAGGACCGCAATGCCTTCGCCAAAAAGGTGCGCATCGATAAATTCACCCGCGGCCGCGAATACGAACTGATTAAGGATAAAGCCGGCAAGCTTGACCGCCTCATGGAAGGCGAAGCCAGCGGCGTACTCACCCTCGACTACGTCGCCGCCAAACGCCAGCGGGTCACCAGCAATGACTTCGACCTGGCGACCCTCGAATTCTGCGGCCCCAGCGCCCGCGGCACCCGCATCGCCCCCAAGCCCGTATCGCGGATCAAAAACGCCAAGGCCTAAAGTCCATCATCCCTCCCCATAGTTGCTGATAATAAGTCTAATAAGGGACAAGTCTAATAAGGGACAGGCATATTAATTCTTGATTTAGACCCGTTTCCCCTAGGCTTCCCCCATGCGTCAACCCCGCCAACGCCAATTCGATCCTGCCGCCCCGCCCTGGCTGCACTGTATTTCGCGCTGTGTGCGCCGTGCGTATCTGTGTGGGGAGGGGTATGA
>REDX01000292.1 GCA_007695355.1 Planctomycetota bacterium | reverse complement strand
TGGGATTTCCTCGATGTGGCGTTGCCACACCGTCGTCATCCCGCCTTGAATCCAGGATTCCGGGGCTGTGGATACGTTGCACGCTGCTTGACTCAGACCACTAGCCCTGCCAGATGACGCGGTCGTCGATGCGGTAGCTGTCCTCGCCTTTGGCAATGCGATCCATAACCGTATTTAAAAGGCCGTCGACGTGGTCATTGCCGGCATTGCCGGAATGGCCTTTCACCCACTGCCAGCTAACCTGGTGTTTGACCAGGAGGCCGTCGAGAATTTTTAAGAGATCGACATTTTTCAACTCGCCGCCCTTGCGCTTCCAGCCCTGACGCTTCCAGCCCGCCATCCATGAGCTGCAGCAGTCGATGAGGTATTTGGAATCGGAGTGGATGAGAATGGGCGAGGCCTCGCGCAGGGCACGTAGGGTCTCGATGGCGGCCATCATCTCCATGCGATTATTGGTGGTATGGCGCTCGCCGCCGGCCCGCTGTAGGGCCTTGCCGGTTTCGGTGTCGATGAGGATAAAGGCCCAGGCGCCAATCCCCGGATTGCCGCGACAACCGCCGTCGGTGTAGGCATGGATACGTGTCATGGCCGCAGCCTCGCCAGATGGGTGATGGGGCAAGGCAGAAGCTGGGGAATGGGGTTTGGATTATCGCGGTTCGCGGCGGGCGGTGGGAGGCTGGGCTGGGAAAACGATTACGTCGGTTGCTTTGAGTCTCTCGTCCTTGGTCTATCGCTGTTCGCGGCGGGCGGCAGTTTGCGTGTTGCCCCGGGGGGTGGGGGCTTGAGCATGGGCCGGCCTATGAGCGACCACTTCTACGATATCCTGGCCGAGCGCGGGCTGATTCACGCAAGTACCGATGAGGCCATTCGCGCGCGGCTTGATCAGCCCCTCACCGCCTACATTGGCTTTGACCCCACCGCCGATTCCCTGCATGTGGGATCTTTGGTGCCGGTGATGACGCTGGCTTGGTTGCAGCGCTGTGGCCATCGGCCATTGGCCCTGGTTGGTGGCGCTACCGGGATGATTGGCGATCCCTCGGGCAAGACCAGCGCGCGCAGTATGCTGAGCCTGGATGACGTTGCCCACAATGCGGCGGCCATTGGAAAGCAGATTGGGCGGGTGCTGCGCTTTGGCGATGGGCCAACGGATGCGCGCTTGCTCAATAATGCCGATTGGCTGGCCAGTCGCAGCTGGATCGACATTCTGCGCGAATATGGCCCGCATTTTAGCGTCAATCGCATGCTGACCATGGATTCGGTGAAGGGCCGTTTGGAGTCCGGCGGGATTACCTTCCTGGAATTCAATTATATGGTAATGCAGGCTGCTGACTTTGTGCACCTGCATCAGCATTATGACTGCAGTCTGCAGATGGGCGGCCAGGATCAGTGGGGCAATATCGTCATGGGCATTGAGTTGGGCCGGCGCCTGCACGGGCTCAGCCTGGCTGGGCTCACCATGCCCTTGGTGACCAAGGCCGATGGCTCGAAATTTGGCAAGAGCGAAGCCGGCAATATTTGGCTGAGCGCCGAGCGCACCAGCGTTTATGAGTTTTACCAGTTTTGGCGTAATGTCGCCGATGCCGATGTGCGGCGTTTCCTCGGCTTTTTTACCTTCCTGCCGATGGCGCAGATCGACGAGCTCTGCGCCGCCGAAGGCCAAGCCCTCAATGCGGCCAAGGAATTATTGGCCCTGGAGGTGACCAGCCTTTTGCATGGCGCCGAGGCAGCAGCCCAGGCGGCGGCCGATGCCAAGCGCGCCTTTGGCGCGGCGGTGGATGTGCGCGGCGATTCCATTCCTCACTCCAGCTTAAGCAGCAGCGAGATCGAAAGCGGGCTGGGGGTGATTACCCTGCTCACCCGCTCGGGATTGGCGGCTTCCAGTTCCGAGGCGCGGCGGCTGATCCAGGGCGGCGGGGTGAAGATTGGCGCCGCCCGGGTTGAAGATGTGCAGGCGGTGGTGGGGCCGGCGGCGGTGGATGATGGCATGGTGCTGCTGCGGGTGGGTAAGAAGAAGCTGCATCGCTTCGATATTGAGGCTTGAAGCATGGACAGCTACTGCCTGGCGGTGGAGAGCCTGGGCCTGGGCGGCAGCGTGGCGGCGGTGAGCGATGCTGGCGAGGTGCTGCAGCAGATCGTCTTGGAGGGCCGCAGTGCCAGCGCCCAATTGGTGCCGGCGATGCAGGGCCTGCTGGGCAGCTGGGGCCGGCCGCGGGCCTGCGCGGTGGCGGTGGGCCCGGGTTCTTTTACCGGCTTGCGCATTGGCTGCGTGGCGGTGCGCACCCTGTGCTGGATCGATGAGCTGCCGCTGATTCCGGTGCCCAGTCTGGCCGCCCTGGCGGTGGCACAGGGGGATGGCTGCTGGTGGACCTTGCTGAGCCTCAAACGCGATGTGACGTTTTCCGCCGTTTACCGGGTGCAGCGGGGCCGGTTTGCGGAGTTGGTGTCGGTGCAGGCCTGCGTTGATGACCAGCCCCTGCCCCAAAGCTTGCCGGCGGAGGCGGTGGCGGTGGGCCCGGCCCTGGCCGCCAAGCCTGCGCTGGCTCAGAGCTGGGCCCCGCAGCAGGCCGATGCCATCGCTGCGGGGATGGCGGAGTTGGACGCGGTGGCCGTGGCACATGCTGCGCGCTCTTGCAGCCCTGAGCCCTGGTCGGCGGTGCTGCCGCAGTATCATCGTCTCTCAGCCCCCGAACTGCAGCGCGGTCGGTAAGCTTAGGGCTGTGGCTGCGTACCACAGCAGGCCCCGTTTTTTTTGGAGAAACCCATGATCTTTGCCACCTCGCTCTCGCGCATCTCCTTGCTGCTGCCCCTGCTGGTATTGGGCGGCGCCCTGGACTTGGCAGGCGAGGAGCGCCGCTTGGCGGAACGGCTGCCACCGGGTGGCGAGAGTTTGCCCAGTGATCCGGAATTCCACTGGGGGCAGCTGCCCAACGGCCTGCGCTATGTTCTACGTCAGCACGCCGAGCCGGCGGAGCAAATCAGCCTGCGCCTGCTGGTGCATGTGGGCTCTTTGGAAGAGAGCGAAGCCGAGCAGGGTTTGGCCCATTATCTTGAACACCTCGCCTTTATGGGTTCGGATAATTTCCCCGATAATAGCTTTGTTAGCGTCATGCAGCAGGCCGGGGTTTCCCATGGTTCCCATTCCAATGCCCACACCGGCTTTGATGAAACCGTCTATAAACTCGATTTGCGCACGGATAATCCAGAGCTCTTAGGTCTGGGCAGTCGCTGGATGAGCGATGTCATGCATGCCTTGCACCTGCGCGAGTCAGAGATCGATAGCGAGCGCGGCGTTATCTTGGCCGAAATGCGGGATCGCGATACGCCTTCTTTCCGCGCTGCACAAACGCATTTTACGGCTCGCTATCCTGGCAGTATACTTTCGACTCGTTGGCCCATCGGCTTAGAAGAAACGGTGCGCGCCACCACTCCAGAACTGATGCGCGAATTTTGGCAGCGCTGGTATCGCCCGGATAATGCGGTACTTAGCGTAGTTGGCGATGCCCCCCTTGAAGAATTGCGGGCCTTGGTGCACACGGCCTTCGCCGAAGTCCCGGCGGCAGCGGGATCGCTGCCCTCGAAGCCGGTGCGGGCAGCGGTACAGGTGGTATCAGAACCGGTGGTTTCGATCCATCGCGAGGACGAAGTGGGGGCAACCGTGCTGCGGCTTTACGTGGTGAGCGAAGGCCAGCAACCGCCCCCGGGCCTGGAGCGCTGGCGCGATGAAGTCCATGCCAGCCTTGGCGCTACGGTGCTCTCTCGCCGCCTGGCTGACCTCGCCGAAGATCCCACCGGCCCCATCCTTGGCGGCAGCGTTGGCCAGTGGTGGTGGCATGGGATGCTGCACGGCGCGGCTTCGGTGCAGGTGCGCGAATCAGCGGTGGCCAAGGCGGTGGAATTGGTGCACACCGAACTGCGCCGCTTTTTGGCGCATGGCTTGAGCGCCGAGGAATTAGAACTGGCCCTGGCGGAATATACCGGGCGCGCCCGTTCGGCGGTGGCCACCGCCGGTAGTCGCTCCTCCTCGCAATTGGCGGTGAGCGCTTACCAGGCGATTAAAAACGATGAGAATCTGCTCAGCCCAGAACAGCAATTGCTCTTGATTGAGGACATCGCGGCGGCGGTGGATCCGGAGCAGGTCATGGCCGCCTTCCGCGCTGCCTTTGAGCCGGGCGAGAGTCGGCGCACCATTGAGATAACCACTGCCCTGGAAGTGGATGCGGTGGCCGTTTTAGCGGCTTTTACCCGCGCTGAGGCAGCAGAAGTCGAGCCCCTCCTGGCCAGCGACCTGCCTCCCTGGCCCTATGCCCTGGCGCCGGCGGATGGCGGCGGTGCGCTGCTGGCCGAGCAAGATCTGCCCGACGGCGGCACCCTCATCAGCTGGCGCTATGACAATGGCCTGGTGGCCCATGTTCTGCCGCGGCAGCAGCGGCCGGGGGAACTGCTGGTGCAACTGCGCCTGGCGCGCCAGCCCGGCAGCGCCGATTCGGCGATTCGGCGTTTGGCCAGTCGCAGCTTTCTCGCTCGCGGTACTGTCCAATTGCGGGCCAGCGAAATCCGCCGGCACCTGGCCCGCCAGGCCTCGGTGCGTATGAGCGTTAATGTCGGCGATGATGCCATCGTCTTCCAGGGCAGCAGTGTGGCTGAAGAACTACCGATGTGGTTGTCCTATGCCAGTGGTTTGATTGGTGATCCTGGCTGGCGGGATGAGCGCATTGAAGAAGCCTTGGTGAGTTGGCTAACGGCCTTACGGGCCAACCGCAATGACCTTGCCGCGCAGGTGGATTTGCGCTGGAATCATTTGACCACCGGACGCGGTCCCGATCGCGCCGAGCCAACCTTGGAAGAGGTGGAGGCCCTAGAGCTTGCCGAACTGCGGCGTTGGCTAGAGCCCCTGCTGCGCAGCGGCGCCCTAGAGCTGGCGATTGTCGGTGATTTGGGTGAGCTAGAGCTTGAAGAGCTTAACCGCCTCATCGCCGGCACCCTCGGCGCCCTGCCCGAGCGGGAGCCGGTGAGGCAGTATGCGCAGCTGGCCGAAACGATGCAGGAGGCTGCGGCGATGCAGGCAGGGGAGCAGCGCTTTACGGTGAGCGGCAGCACGCCGCGGGCGCAGATTATGATCGCCTGGCCGGGGGTGGACATGCGCGATATCGGCAGCGTGCGGCGCATGGGCCAGCTTGCAGGGGCCCTACGGGTGCGCCTGCGGCAAGAATTGCGTAGCGCCATGGGCGAAGCCTATAGCCCCTTTGCGGTGAATCGTTCTTCGGATCTCTGGCGCGATCACGGCTATATCCAGGCGGTGGTATCGGTGGCTCCGGAACTGGCCGATGCGGCCCGGGATGCGGTGCTGCGGGCCGCCGCCGGCCTGCGCGAGGATGGCCTGAGCGCGGATATTTTTAATGAGGTGCAGCGGCCGGCCCTCAGCAATCTGCCGACCTGGCGCAATGATAATCGCTACTGGCTGGGCCAGGTAATCTCCCGCGCCTGGTCCCAGCCCCAGCGCTTGCAGTGGTCGGCTGATATGGTGGAAGATTTTGCCGCCATTAGCATCGAAGAACTCAATGCCCTCGCCGAGCGCGTTTTTGCGGCCGAACCAAGCATTTTAATCGGGGTAAGTAATCCCGAGTGAGGCGAGGCCATCGGCGGAAACACCGTGCTGCAGCAGATCGCCCTCGTTTCGGCAGGCCCCGGGTGCCAGTGTCTTGACGGCGTAGGGTGCTGCGCAGTGCGGCGATGAAAAATAATTGTCTGATTGGTTGCCGGTCTATGGTGACTCACAGTCTTGAGGGCTGCGCGGGGCGAATTTTCCGGCGCTGATGCAGGTGCATGGTACCTGCCCTTGAGGCCTTCACCTTCTGCCAGACCTGGAGTCAGCCATGTTGATGCCAACGCCGCGATCTGTTTTTATAGGTATTGCTGCCCTAACAATGAGTCTGGCCATGATTGGCTGTGGTGGCTCTAGCAGCAATAATGACAACCAAAGCGGGGGGTCGAGCTCGCTGGATCTGCCCGAGCCCTATGCTGACAGTATCGATTTGAGCAAGGCCAATGGGCTGCACTCGCCAAGCGGCGCCAGAAATCCCCTGCCTTCGGTGGTAAGCGTGGGCCTGCTGGGCGACTTGCTCTTGGATGCTGAAGATGCCGATCAATTTAGCATTGCCGGTTTAATGGTGGATGATGATCTCGGTAATCTCGAAAAGGCGGGCACGTTGAGTCTGGGCTTTCAGTTCCCAGCCGAAGGAACAACCTTTGATTACCGTGAACGTTGGCGTGATCCCACCGATACCGATAGCGACTTTGATGATGAATACGCAACGGCGCTATGGCGTGCTGGCGCGGTGCGCCTGGGTGGCGTCGATATCCCTGCGGTGATTCACCAAGTGGATTATGATAATGGCAATAGCTAGAGCCAGTCCCAGACTCATAACATGAATTAGCAAAGCAACTTAGTTATTTATG
>REDX01000290.1 GCA_007695355.1 Planctomycetota bacterium | reverse complement strand
GGATAAGCCGCCAGTCGCTACTTGATAGAGGAGGGGCTGGAACAGGTGGTGATTGCGCCGGTCTATAAGGGTAATCTCGGCGTCCCGACGAGAACAGCGAAGGGCCAAAGAGAGCCCGGCGAAACCACCACCGATAATCACCAGACGGGGAGGGGTTGAGAGGGGTCCTACAGACATGCCCTTAGCATGGCGCTGATCGGGGCCAGCCCAATCAGATTCCCCGCCGCAAGCACCGGGGTACAAATCAGGGGCGCCCTGTCCCGGCCCCTTGCATCGGCGAGGGAAGGGGGGCCTGGGTGGCTGATTTTGCGGCAGCGAGACCATGGCGGCTCAATGCTTCCCCCCGGGATCGCCGATCTCCTGATCGGCCAGCAAAAAAAGGCCCTGAATAGGGCGTTTTTTGTGTTAAAAAGCATCCACCGCGAAGCGGGGATTCCGCACCCAAGGTAAGCCTTGAGCCGCCCTGGCAGCGAGACAGGATGGCAGCTTGCATCCCAGATCTCTTGGCCAATAGTCGGTGGACTGTCCAATCCCTTGCTGTTCTTACCTTTGCCAGTGGCAAAACTCTAGCCTCCCTTCTGCGGCGGCAGGTGACCACCATGGCCCAGCCTTGGAGTTTATTGATGCTCAATACCCCTCCTCCGTGTCCCGTTTGCGCCTCCCATGCGGTCATTCCCATCATTTACGGGATGCCCGATGCCGATTTGGTGGCGCGAGATCAGGCCGGCGAAGCGAAAATCGGCGGCGTTGCCACTTATGCTTATTCGCCGGAGTGGCATTGTCGGGATTGTCAGCATGAATGGCGCAGCAGCAGCAGCGTAGATACCGCAGGTGGGGCTATGGACGAAGCCGAACAGGCGATTTTAAAGGCGCAGCTTGAGGGAAATGAGGCTGATAGCTAGTGTCCTGTCATCTCAATAACCATCGGAATTCTTTGCGGCGCAGGGCCATTGCGGCGCGGCGCATTATGCAAGGCATTGCGAGGACAGGATCCTAGGCCCAGGGCGACTGAGGACTGGTCTCCCCCCAAATGCTTATTCTTTGATCCCTGCAAGGCCATGATGCGCCCTGCACCTAGGCCCTGATCACACGCTGATCCAGTCCTCTCCTTTGGCGAGACCTTGCGCCACCTTGCTGACTGCTAGCATCTGCCCCCCGGGCTCAAATGCCCCCTCCTCTCCACCGCCTCCCTTGGCTTTCAGGAGTCTCTTCTCCGTGCGCTGCCCCTTTTGCTCAGCTGACGATGATCGGGTAGTAGATTCCCGCTTGACCGATGACGGCACAGCGATTCGCCGCCGGCGGGAATGCAACGCCTGTGGTCGTCGCTTTACCACTTACGAGCGGGTGGAAAGCGAAGAGCAGTTGCGGGTGATTAAGCGGGACGGCTCCATCGAATTATTTGATCGCCACAAGATGCTCAAAGGTTTGCTTATCGCCTGCGAAAAGCGCAAGGTTGATGCCGAGCACCTCGAGAGCATTGTCAATCGCCTGCAGCAGAATCTGCAGGCCGAAGGGCGACGCGAGGTTAGCAGCCAGGAGTTGGGGAGCATGGTTATGGACGACCTGCGCAATCTCGACCAGGTGGCCTATGTGCGCTTTGCTTCGGTGTACCGCGAATTTAAAGATCTCGATGATTTTATGGCGGAATTAAAGTCGGTGATCGGAGATGGGCATGCGTCCGACCGCGCTCATTAATCGCAGCGGCCAGGTGGTCCCCTTTGATCGCAATCGGGTGGCCGAGGCGATAAATCGGGCCCAACGGGCCGCCGGCGAGGACGATCCGGTACTCGCTGATGAGTTGGCCAATGTGGTGGTAGAATACCTTGAACGCATTGGCGAAGGGCCCAGCCCAGACATCGAACGGGTGCAAGATGCGGTGCTTTACGTGCTGCGGGAAAGTGGCAATTACGATGTTGCTCTGGCCTATGCCCGTTATCGTGAAGCCCGAGAGCGTTCGCGACGGGAGCGCGTTTTCTCATCCGACGAGCGACGCGAACGGCCCAACCTCAGCGTTAACGGCCGCGATGGTCGTTCTCGGCCCTGGTCGCGGGAGTTGCTAGAGCGCCGTGTGCTTCGGGATTTTGGAGTCAGTGAAAAGGTGGCTCGGGAGGTACGCCAAGAGGTTGAAGCCCACCTTCTGCAGGGTGATATCACCACTATTGATTCCCATCTGCTGCTTTCACTTATTGAATCCTGTCTGGTGCGCTTGGGCCTCAGTCGCAATGCCACAGAACAGGGCGCCCTGCGCTTTGATCGCCGCATTCTTGAAGAACACATTGACCACTGCCGCAGCGGCCTTGGTTTGGTTCTCGGCTGTGGTCGGGAAATGCTACAGAGCTGGGCCTTAAGCCAGCATTTACCTGTTGAAGTGCGCCGGCTTTCCATGAATGGGCGGCTGTGGATTGATGGCCTCGATGATCCCCTGCGCGGTTCCCACTTTACTGCCGCCCTTGATGGCCATTCCCAGGTTTGGCAGGTTATTGCTCAGGCCTTTGCCCTGGCCACCAGCGCCAGTCAGGACTGGAAGCGGGTCACCCTGATTTTGCCCCCCATCGTCCTCGGCAGTCTCGAACAGCAGCATGCCCGGGGCGAAATCAGCGATGAGGATGCCCGTCGGTCTGAGGGTAGCGGCGATGACTTGGTGAAGGCCCTGGAAACCCTCGCTGAAATTGCCGAGGTCTACCTTTACTGTGATGGTCGCACCCCGCTCTTGGATTCCTGGCCCTTTACCCACCGCGAGATTAGTCTGGCCACCTATGCCCAAGACTTCCTCATTCTGCGCCGCCTCCAGGAATTGGGTTTAGAGCATTTGAGCGGCCCCACCCTGATGAAGGGTGGCTACCGCCGCCGGGTTGGTGTAGCCCTGGCCCTCAATGCCCAGGGCCTGGATGAGCAGTTCAGCCAATTGGATCACCTGGCCATGGGCCTGGTGGCAGCCGCGCGCTCGCGGCTTGAACTCCTGGCCCGGCCCTCCCTCGCCGGTGCCGATGTGCGCTATGCCATTTACGGCCTGCCCCCGGGTTCGCCCTCCTGCGAATATTTGGAGCGGCAGATTACCCAAGAGGGCCTGCGCTGCGGCTTTGCTCTTTCGCGCACCTCTTCCCTGCCGGCCGAGGCCTGCGAGCACCTCTCGCGCCTCTTTGGCCAGCAGGCAGACTAGGCAGGCCAGCCTTGGCCCATCCCTACGATGGCACTGCGGCGGTGGTGGTGCCGCAGAGTGTTGAAAAGATACCCCTCTATCACTGGCGACCGGGGGCGCGGGTCCTCAGCGTTGGCAGCCGCGATGGCACCCTCTTTGACGGCGCCATACCGGCCGACGAAGCGCGCACCTTCCACCGTCCCCTAAGCCCGGAATTGATTTCCCGGGCCGCCGAGCGCTGTGGCATTTCCACCTGGGCAGCCACCTGGAGCGAGAGCCTGCGCTATCCCCAGGGGCTGCAGATGCTGCAGGACTCAGGCCTTAGAGATGGGGTGGTGGCCAGCGCCGGCCAGGGCAGTTTCGAGCTTCTCACACGCCTCCTCGATGGCGCCGTGGCGGCCTGGTCCCTGCTTATCGACGCCAGTCAGCCGCCGCCGCCCCTGGCCAAGCAGATCCTGCAAGAAGGACGGCACGTCGAGGTGGTCTTGGGCCTGAGTGGGCAGCCTCACGCGGCCCTAATGGCAGCCCTGCCTTGGTCCCAGGCCGCCGCCATTCACCTCAAGCCCCTGCGCGCTTCCTTGGCGGTGGGCCAGGATCTGGCAGCCTGGGAAGATGCAGCTATGGCGGCCTTACCGGGTGACAGTTGGGTTTACCATTCCCGCCAGCAGGTTACCAGCTGCGCCGCCTGTGGCGCCGAATTGGTTTGGCGCCACGCCGGAAAATCCCGCCTCGCCGCCCTTAAGCCGGCCAGCGATAATTGCGCCGCCTGCGCCGCCCGCAGCCCCATTCGCTGGTTATAAGGCCTGGTATTTTATTAGAGGCTGGAGAGGAAGTAACCCGCCACCACCGCGGTGCCGATAACCCCGGCAACATTGGGGCCCATGGCGTGCATCAGCAGGAAATTGCTGGGATCGTATTTGACGCCTTCGGTCTGCGAGACGCGGGCGGCCATGGGGACGGCGGAAACCCCGGCGCTGCCGATGAGGGGATTGATGGGATTCTTCCGCATAAACAGATTCATGGTTTTGGCCATGAGCACGCCGGCTGCGGTGGAAATGCCGAAGGCGACAACGCCAATGCCAATAATCTTCAGCGTAGAAGGGTCTAGGAATCCTTGGATGACCATTTCGCCAGTTTCCGGATGATAGGTGCTTTGCCCGCGCATGGTAATGCCGACGGCGACACCGAGAAAAATAGTCACTAAATTAATCAGTTCATTCTGGCTGGCTTTAAGCAGCCGTTCAACCACCTGGCTTTCACGCATAAAATTGCCGAGCATCAGCATACCCACCAAAGGGGCTGCCGCCGGCACCAGAAGAATGACCACCATGGCCACCGAGACGGCGAAGATCATACGCTCGAGGCGGCCCACCTGGCGCAGGCTTTGCATGCGAATGCGGCGCTCGCGGTCATTGGTGAGGGCGCGCATAATCGGCGGCTGCAGTACCGGCACCAGGGCCATATAGGTATAAGCCGCCACCGCGATGGGGCCGATCAGATGGGGCGCCAATTTTGAGGCGGTAAAAATGGAGGTGGGGCCATCAGCGCCGCCAATAATCGCGATCGAGGCCGATTCGCCGGTGGTAAACCAAATACAGGCGGCGAGGAAGGTCAGCAGCACGCCTACATTGGCCGCCGCCCCCAGCAGCAGCATGCGCGGATTGGCAATAAGCGGGCCGAAATCCGTAAGGGCGCCCACCCCAAGGAAAATAAGCGGCGGGAAAAACTCATGCTTAATGCCCAGGTACAGATAATCAAAAAGTCCCTGACCCTCGCCCAGGGCCAAGCCTTGCCCATCGGCTTCATAGCCGCTGACCACTCCCAGGGTGGGCAGATTGGCAATCAGTGCACCAAAGGCGATGGGCACCAATAAAAGGGGCTCGAATTTTTTATAGACAGCCAGGTAAAACAGGATGCCACAGATGCACCACATCACCACCATATGCCAGGTGATGGAGGTGAAGCCCGTGCTTTGGAGATAATTAAACAGGGAATCCAGCACCGACGTGTCCTTTAATGGGGGAGGTAGCCGCGGATGTCGGCCAAGCCAGGTGGTGGGGAATTAACCAGGGCATGGTTTGTCGGTTCAAGCTAGCTCAACCAGCACAGCGCCTTCGCTGACGCTGGCGCCCTCATTAACCAAAACCCGTTGCACGGTGCCCGCACTGGCAGCGGTAATATCGGTGTTCATCTTCATCGCCTCTAGGGTGACCAGGGCCTGTCCCGCCTGAACTGCCTGACCAGCGCTGACATGTATCTTGATGACAGTTCCGCCGAGGGGCGCCGTGACCGGACTGCCGCCGCCAGCAGCAGCCGGGGCAGCAGGAGGAGCCGCCGCTGGGGCAGGGGCCGCCGGGGCTTTCGCCGCCGGCGCAGCGCCAGCCTTAACCGCAGGCAGGCGCAGGGGGCCATCTCCCTCGTCCAAGATCTCGACGCTCACCTCATAGGCGACGCCATCGACGGTGACAATCATGTGACGGATGGACATGGCATTCCTCGCTGCAGGGCAGATAGATTAGGAAGGATTGGCGGGGGGCTGGCTAGGCCCGGTTCCTGGATCCTGGCGACGTATGTCCTGGATCTGATGCGGCTGATCAATGCAAGCGGCGACGGCGGCGGCAATCACCGCCACCGGAGGCGAACCCTGCTCGACAGGGGCAGGGGGGGCAGAAGCCTTTTTGGCAGAAGCCAGGGCTGCAGCTTGCTGGGCTGCCGCATGGCGCTTAAAAGGAATGCCGATGAGTTCACACAAGAGCCACAGCAGGATCAAGGTGCCAATGACAATAAAGGAGCCAACCAGGGCAAAGCCAATACGCTCCCCCCAGCTATCTAAAGAAGTCGCCGCCTCCTGGGCACTCAGGGCTGCAGGCAGGACAAGCAGTAGGATGATGCCAAGGGCACAAGGACGAAACATGGGCCTCCAGTGTGGTCATCTCTCAGGGCATGGCGTATGGCACATGCACAGCAACCATGGAATTTGATCTTGAAGAAAGGGGCAAAAAATGAAAGCAAAGGGTCTGGGCAGCTGGTTATAGCGCAGGCCTGGGGCGCTTAATGGTCGACGCTTCAATAACGAGTGTGAGGGCTATCGCCGCATTGCCAGACCTCCCTTGGCGAGGTTTGTACAAGGTGATAGGGGCCTTAACCGGCGTTGACAAGGCCTGCTTGATGGCCTTGACGGTGGCCCGCCGGCAGGGCCACTCAAAGCTCTAGGCAAGCATATAGTTATCAGTTGGTTATTATTGATACTGGACAAAATTTTCATATTGGTTAGCGTGTGCCTCCATGTTGACGCCCTCACACGATCTCTCCTCCCTGACG
>REDX01000289.1 GCA_007695355.1 Planctomycetota bacterium | reverse complement strand
ACCCTGACCCACTCTGCCCAGTTTGTTTATCCGTTACAGGCTCCCGGGGGCAAGCGTTGAGCCGCCCTGGAGCTGGGCCTGCCCCTTTTCCCCTTCAATCCACGGGGCATACTCTTTTCATGCGCCTTGCCTTACTTCGCCACGGTCGGGCCGAAGACCGCGAAATGTGGATCGGCCGCGACCTCCTACGCCCCCTCACCACAGATGGAGCAAATCGCTGCCGTCGCTTATGCACGAGCTATCGACGCTTTTGTGAGGTTGACCAAATATGGTCTAGCCCCGCCACCAGGGCGCGACAAACCGCCAATATTGCGGCCGAAGTCTGGCGGGTACCGGTGCGCGAATTTCCCTGCCTAGGGCCAGACCCCATCGATCCAGGCGAAATCATTGATGAACTGGTGCCGCTAGGTGCCCGTTCACCATTAATCGTTGGCCACGAACCCAATCTCAGCGAACTCGCCGACCATCTTGGTGGCGGTTGCCTAGTCCTGCGCAAAGGAGGTTTAGCCATGCTTGACGGTGAACTCCACGCCCATGGCATGCGACTCCATGCCTTGCTCGCACCGCGCCACCTTTTTTCTGCCCTTGCAGTAAGCAGCCCAGGCCCCCTGCGATGAGCGACCATCCCAGTTCAGGACGCTGTTGGCTCATACCTGGGCTCTTACTCGGCGCCCTGGCCCTGACGGTGCTCGCTTGGCGGCAATTTCCCCATCCAGCCACCCTCGGCCTGAGCGCCCTGGTTCTGCTCCTCATCGCCATCTGGACGATCAATCAACCACAAAGCTGGAAATTGGCCATACCCATCCTTTTCCTGGCGGCACTGGTGGCGCCGATGATTAGCCTCGAGGCGCTATGGCCCTGCGGCCTCGCCTGTCAGGGCGCTCTTCACTACAGCAGCTTTGCCGGTGTTCCAGTTTGGGCCCTTGGCCTTTTGACCTATTCAATAACTTTTTTCTTGCTGCTGGCGGGCCTGCGAGGGGATCAGCAGCGATTCCGCCTCGCCGGTGGCATCTTGCTTGCCCTCTGCGCCGGCGGCAGCCTTTGGTACCTGTGGTTGTCATGGCAGCTTGAACTTCTATGCAATCACTGTCTTGCTCTTCACACCCTGGCTTTGGCGGCCATGATCTGCGCGGTTCGCCTCCTCTCCTTTGAGCGTTTACTCACGCTTGTCGCCTTAGGTTTTTTCGCTCTCCACATGGTCTTCCATCACCAACCGGTTGTCGACGCCGCGCCCGTGGCAGCGCCGATCAGCGAACAGCGGGCCGATCCTGAGGTGGCAGCGGCAATGAGCGCTGCCATGCGCATTGGCGAGGCCCAGGCTGAGATCGAACTCCATTTGGTGCTTGACCCGATCTGCCCGCATTGCCGTAGCGTGTGGCGACAATTGGCCGAGGGTCTAGGACCACTCATCGGCGACGGCAGCGCTCAACTGCACATTCGCATCCGTCACAATCCGCGACTACCAATTAGCCGTTTCGCTGCCGAGATGCTCGTCGCCGCCGGTTTGACCAATCATCTCGGCCATGGTGGCTACCTCGCGGGAGCCATCCCCCACCTGATTGGATTCAGCCAGCGCGACAGCGAAGCAATGCTGCGCAGCCGCTGGGCAGCAAGCGGATTTTTCAATGCCGAACCCGCCCTGCAGCTACGACAGCTGGTGGCTGGTGGCATTGCCCAGCATTTGGACTCCGAAGCACGCTGGTTAGAAGGCCAGCGGCTGCTTACCGCCGCCACCCCAGTCCTGATCCTGCGGCGGGGTGATATCCGCCAGCAATGGAGCGGCGACCTCCCCATTGAGGGGATTCGTCAGCGCATAATCGCGCTTAGCGCGGATAAGGAGTGATGCCAAAATTCACGAGCCCAGCAAAGGGCGTGTGCGGCCCAAACCAGGTATCATAGAGCATTTGGAAATCACCATCTTCCCACATCTCCATAAGAGCATTATTAATCGCCGAGCGCAGGTCTGACTGGTTTTTCGGCACAGCGATGCCGTAAGGCTCGGTGGAAAAAGGATTGCCAGCGAGACGCCAGGACTGGGTACCACCGGGCATGCTCCGGGCCAAACCGATGAGAATGGTGGTGTCGGTGGAGATGGCCTCAACCTCACCCTCGATCAAACCCTTGGTAAGGGCATTGAAATTCGCGTACTCCACCAATTCGGCACGGGGCGCAACCTGACGCAGATTAAGAATGCTGGTTGAACCGCGGGTGGCCCCCACCTTTCGCCCTGCGAGGTCGGCGGGCCCCTGGATCGAAGAATCAGCGGCCACTAAAAGCCCCTGGCCATCTTCAAAATAGGGAATGGAAAAATCCACCTGACGATCGCGGGCGCGAGTAATGGTCATCGAAGCGATGAGCATATCCACCTCACCGCTGAGCAATTTATCCATACGATTGGCGCTGGTTACGGGAACGTAGGTAATCCGGTTAATCCGCAGGCGCGAAAGCACGTCATTGATCACATCAATATCAAATCCCGCTGGTTGGCCGGCAAGGGGGAAGCCAAAGGGTGGGGTATCCAATTTTACACCAACCCGGGCATGACCATTGGCCTGCAGGCGCAGCAGCAGATTACCATCGGTCATCGCCGCTGGATTACTACGGCCACCACAGCCAAGCAAAAGCAAAGCGAGGAGACCCGAAAAGAGGGCGGTAACAAATAACTGACGTTGGAACATAAGAAACCTACCTCAAAGGATGCAACGGAATGAAGGAAAAGGAGGGAATCGGCAGGGCAGAGGGATCAGCCGGGGGAGCGACGCATTTTCATCGCGCCATACCGCAGCTGCATGGCCCGACGCAGCTTTTCCCCTAGGGCTTCATTATTTTCATCCTGCTCCAAAAGGTTGCTGTAGCGCTGCACCGCCTCAGTGAGTACGGTCAAGGCTTCGGTATAGGCCCGGTCTCGCTCGCGTGTAGCCGGCATCGCCTGGGCCCGCGCGATGAGCTGTTCACCTTGGATGAAAACCCGGTCTGCCGCTTGCAAGCTGCCGTCGTCGGCGGGCAGGGAAGCTACGTTCACTGCTGGAGCGGCAATTTTTCCGGCGGCACGGGCGCTTTCTTCATCGTTGTAGACGATTAAACGATTGCGATGCACATTCGCCACCGCGGGATGCCCCTCTGGATAATAGTAAGTGGCATTGAGTTCCGAAACAAAGCGCTGACCAGAAGGACGGGGAGCAGCCGGACGGGCTGCCGGCTCTGTTTGCTGAGGACTGGGCCGTGCAGCGGGCGGGGAGCTGGGCTCAGGTGGCACCGCCGCCACCGTTGGCTCAGGAATGGTGGCCCTGGCTGGAGCAGCGGCCGCCGGTGGGGCGCTGGCGACGGCGCCGTCACCCCACAAGCCCAGGCCATCACGCTCAGCAATGGCGGCGGCATTGGCGAGCAATCGTTCATAGGTGGTGGGCTGTGCGCTGGGCACATAGCGCGCCAGTCCTTCTGAAACCAGGATCACATTGACAAAGGCTTGACCACGGCGCAGGTACACCCGCGGAATTCCCGCCTCATCGTGACCGTAAGCATCATCATAGAGCACCTGCACGCCCTGGCCACTGATGAGCTCTGAAATGCGTTGCAGGGCCTGCTGACGAATCGGCCCGGATTCAGGAATGTCCACATTGGCTAGGCTTAGGAATACCGGCAATTGCCGGTACTGCACTAAAATACGATCTACATCACGGACTTCGATCACCTGATCCTGAGCTAGCAAGCTACAGCACCAGAAGAGCGAGAGTAAGGGCACAAGCAAGGATCTGGAATAGGCCATAAGAGGAAATCTCCTGGTAAAATGGTTACACCGGCACCTTGGTGGTCAATGGGGAGAACGCTATTCCAACCACGGTCGACCACACTCCCTGGGCACTAACAGTAATGGGAACAGCACGGGAACAGCACGACATGCATGTATGATTCCTAGGTATTCCAGCCACCTGCCGACCGGGGTTTGCTTTTTTCCCAAGTCACCAACCATCCGACCCATGCCTTCAGCTTCAACCTGCCCTCCCATCATCCTTGCCAGCAGCTCCCCCTACCGCCGCGAAGCTCTTGAACGCCTGGGCCTGGACTTTCGCTGCCTGTCCCCGTCGATCGATGAGGAAGCGATGAAGGACCCGAGCCTGCAGCCACAGGCCCTGGCCAGTCATTTGGCACGGGCGAAGGCGCTAAGCCTGCTTCCCCAGTTTCCACAGGCGATCATTATCGGTAGTGATCAGTTGGTGGATTTGGATGGTGAGATCCTTGGCAAACCCAACGATGCGAAAGGCGCTCAGCAACAACTGCAACGCATGAGCGGGCGCAGCCACCGTTTGATCACAGCGATGGAAGTGATCAGTCCGGAGGGCTGCTTCCACCACTGCGATATTACCACCCTGCATATGCATGCCCTTACTGATGCTGGGATCCAGCGTTACATTGAACGCGATCAGCCCTGGAACTGCGCCGGCTCTTACCGCATCGAAGCTGCGGGCATCAGTCTATTTGTCGCCATTACAAGCAAAGATCACAGCGCCATCACCGGCTTACCGATTTTGGCCTTAGTTAGCATTTTACGTAAACTTGGCCATCCTATCCCTTGAACCAAGGGGCCCACGACTACGTTTGCGCCATCCCGAGGTCAGGAGCGCACCCATGCCCCGTTGTCCATTGTCACTGTCTTTCTACCGCCTCGGGCGCTGCGCCCTCACTGGTCTTCTTTTGATCAACCTTCACCAGGCAGTTGCGGTAGAGGTTCATGCTCCCTCGGCGGATCGTTGGGATCCGGTGCAAACCCTGCTGAGCCAAGGCAATGATCAGGCAGCCCTAGCTGCACTTGATGATATTGTCGGCCAATTCCCCCGCTGGGGCCATGGCTGGATGCGACGGGCGGAAGTGCGCGAACGCATGGGGCAATTGGAAGGGGCCTTAGAGGATGCGCGCCGGGCCCATGGCCTGCAGACCGATCACGAGGGAAGCAATGCTCTTTTGGCGCGGCTTTTGGTTCGCTCGGAGAGCTATGCCGAGGCCCGGAACATTCATCGTCAATGGCTGCCCAAGCCTGATCGCGAAGGTTGGATCCATTACTACGCCGCCGAAGCCGCCTTCGCCATGGGCGATAAAGCCGAAGCCGCTGACCTTATCGCCCGCGGCATGGCCCATTTGGGCACCCAGGTCCCTTCTGAGTTCCGTTTTTTAAGTGGTCGCATCCATGAAAGCCAGGGCGATTACGCTGGTGCCGCGGCCGCCTTTCGCCGCGGCCTAAGCGATTCGCGTAATCATGCCGGGCATTGGTTTAATCTTGGTGTCATCTATCGCAATCTGGCCCGTCAGGGCGATCAGGATGCCGCCGCCCAGGCGGTAAGCGCATTTGCCCGTGCCGCCAATCTCAGCCCCAATGATCCTATTGCCTGGTTCGCCCTTGGCCAATCGATGGTCGATGTAGGCGATTTTGTCGGCGCCGAAAGCAACCTCAGCCAGGCCCTCGCGCGCTTCGAAGCCGAAGGCATCAGCCAAGGCCAGGAATTAGCCCTAACCCACGCCAGTTTTGGCCTAGCCCTGCTGCGCCTAGCCGAAGAAGGCAATCCCGCCGGCTCCCATAGCCAGGCCTTGGACCATCTGCAAACCGCCGAGCGCCTGGGCCTGCGCGATGCGGCCCTTTATAATAATATGCTGGCGGCAGCCGTTGGCGCCCAGCGCAATGCTCACCAGCCGGGCGTTGCGCAATCTTATGCCCAGCACGCCGAAGAGATTATCGCCGGACCTGGGGCCGACTTTATTTCCCCGGTCAATCTCGGCATGAGCTATTTCTACTCTGCCCGCGGCCGTCTCGCCGAAAACCCCAGGGTGGCCCTGGACGAGGCCGAACTGGCCATCGATATGTTCCAGCGCGCCCTCGCCGATGCCGCGGATGATGCGGTGGCAACCCAGCGCTTCCTGGGTCATGCCCATGCCCTCGCCGCCGATGCCGCCCTCGCCGCCGCTGCCGGGGAAGATGCTGAACCCGCGCAGGGTCACCAATGGCAGCTGGCTGCTGAGGCTCACCGTGACGCTGCCCGTGATGCCTACTTTGCCGCTGGCAATCAAGGCGATGGCATTGCCCAGCGCCATTATCTGGCACGGCAAAGCGAGCGTGGGCCCCAGGCCGCCTACGCTGCCGGCTGGCAATTTTTGCGTTGGCGATCCTACATCCACCCCGAAGGCTGGAAGGTGGTTATCGCCAATTATGGTGCCGCCGAGGCCTACCTTTCGCCCCTGTCTATGGCTCTTTGGGGCGTGATTTTGGGGCTCAGTTTCGTGCTTGGCTGTAAGGCTTTTTTCCTGCCCAAACCCCTTGCCCCGGCACCGGCTCGTCGCAGCAGTCCACCGCCAGCACCAGCGCGAAAGCCCGGTTCATCCCCGACGAATCCCTCGGCCAAACGTCCCGAGCCCAAACGGCAGCCAACACCAACACGGCGACCACCGCTGCCGGCGCGTGATAACCGCACCACCCAAGACACCCCGGCGCGCAGCGGCCAGCCTACCCGGCGGGCAGTCGATGATATCGCCCGTCGCATGGCCCAGCGCAGCAGCGGCAATGGCGGAAGCGGCGAGCCGCCAACTCGATCCCATACCCGCCGCCGGCCATGAGCTGCGCTTTAGTTCTCGCCGCTGCCGGCGGCGGCAGCCGCCTTGGCGGTGTCGCCAAGCAGGTACGGCCGCTGGCTGGACGGCCAGTATTGAACTGGAGCCTTTCCCGCTTTCACGGCCTGGTTGACGAAGTGGTGGTGGTCAGCAGTCAGCCCCTGGCCCCGCTCATCGAAGAACTACTGCGCCTCGATCCGCCACCGGTGCCCTGGCAGGTGGTACTGGGTGGGGCCACCCGCCTGCACAGCGTATGGGCGGGCATCCAGGCCCTGGGCCCAAAGATTGAGCGCATCCTGGTCCACGATGCCGCCCGACCCTTAGTCCAACCCAAACATATTAGCGCCTGCATCCAGGCCCTCACTGGTGCCCCCGGTGCGGTGTTGGCCCAAGCCGTTTATGCCACGGTTAAGCGCTGCAATGAAACCTTGCAGATTCGCGATACCATCGACCGCCGTCATCTTTATTTAGCGCAAACGCCCCAGGCCTTTCGCGCCGCAGAAGGCCGCCAGGCCTTTGCCCAGGCCATCACCGCCATCGATCAGCAGCCAGAACTCGCCGGGCGTTTCACCGACGATGTGGCGGTACTTGAATGGGCCGGCCTCGACTGCGTGGTGGTACCTGGAGTCGCCACCAATATCAAGATTACCACCACCGATGACTGGGATCTCGCCGAGGCCATCCTCGGCTGGGAGCATCAACTGGATCACCAGTGACCGAAGCCCACGAATCGCGCGAATCGCGATCATGGCCCTGAGATTTAAAACAACAGCGCGCTAATCAGCATCTGCTAAAAATAGGTTCTGCACCCCTGCTGCTGAGCTGGGCCGCGGGGACAGATGACTGTTATTTTGAGGACGGGGGACTAGCCTTGCGCCCCCACACCGGAGCGGATCAGGGCAGCAGATCCGCGCAACCCGTCCGAGGAGCATCCATGTCCCTTCAAGAATCGGAGGTCCGCAAGGTGGCCGGCTTGGCCAATCTCATCCTCAGCGATGAGGAAGTGGCCAGTTTTGGCGAGGATCTCAATGCCATTGTTACCTATATTGAGCAGCTGCAGGAAGTGGATGTCAGTGGCGTTTTGCCGGTGGTTGGCGTCAGCGGCATCGAGACCTGCAGCCGCACTGATGAGCCGCAGCCGGCCCTGCCCCGGGAGCAGATCTTGGCGATGGCCCCCCAAGCCAATGAACAGGCCTTCCTAGTGCCCAAGGCGGTGAATCGATGAGCAGTATTCGTGACATCCAAGAGGCCTTAGCCGCCGGCCGCAGTTGCTGCGAAATTGCCACCCAGGCCCTAAAACGGGCCCAGGCCGACACCACCAATGCGGTGGTGCGCATCCATCAGCAACTCGCCCTGGAACAGGCGGCGGTGGTGGATGCCCGCCGCGCCGCCGGCGAGCAACGGCCCCTGGATGGGGTGCCGGTGCTGATTAAGGATAACCTCTGCCTGCAGGGGGTGGAGGTGAGCGCCGCCTCGCGCATCCTCGCCGGCTGGCACCCACCTTACACCGCCACCGCCGTCAGTCGCCTCATCGATGCCGGGGCCGTGGTCATCGGAACCGCCAATATGGACGAGTTCGCCTTTGGCTCCTCCAATGAAACCTCGGCCCATGGGCCGGTGGCCAATCCCCACGACCCGACACGAATTCCCGGTGGTAGCTCGGGAGGATCGGCGGCGGGGGTGGCCTCTGGCATCGTCCCCCTCGCCCTCGGCTCCGACACCGGCGGCAGCATTCGCCAGCCAGCTGCCCTCTGCGGCTGCGTTGGCCTCAAGCCCAGCTATGGCCGAATTAGCCGCTATGGACTCATCGCCTTTGGCTCCAGCCTTGATCAGATCGGGCCCTTGAGCAGTAGCGTCGCCGATACCGCCCTCGCCCTCCAGGTTATGGCCGGCGCCGATGCCAACGATGCCACCTGCTCTCAGCGGCCAAGTAATGAGTGCCTGGCCAGCGCTGCGGACCTCGCCGGCCTGCGCATTGGCTGGGTGCCCGAACACGACCGCGACTGCGCACCAGCGGTGCAACAGCGCCTGCACGAGCTGCGCCAGGCGCTGGCCGAAAACGGCGCCGAATTGGTGGAAATATCCCTGCCCCATGAGCGCTTCGCCGTCGCCACCTATTACATTATCGCCACCGGCGAGGCCTCATCCAATCTCAACCGCTTCGATGGCGTGCATTATGGGCAACGAGCCGAGGGCTGCAGCAACCTCGCGGAATTATACCGCCAAAGCCGCAGCCAGGGCTTTGGCGCCGAAGCCAAGCGCCGCATTATGCTGGGCACCTACGTCCTTTCGGCGGGCTACTACGATGCCTACTATAAGCGGGCGATGCAGGTCCGTTCCCTGATTATCGAGGATTTCCAGCGCGCCTTCGCAAGCTGTGATCTGCTGCTGGGGCCAACCAGCCCCAGCGTTGCCTTCCGCCGCGGAGAGAAGAGCGACCCCTTAAGCATGTACCTCTCCGATGTCTTTACCATCGCCGCTAATCTTGCCGGCCTGCCGGCCCTAAGCCTGCCCATTGGCAGCGATGAGCAGGGCCTGCCCATTGGCGCCCACCTGCAGGCGCCGCAGTGGCAGGACGGCCGGCTGCTTAGCGCCGCCGCTGCCATCGAGAAGGTCTGCCAGGGATGGTGAGCACTGGGATGAAGCGCTACCGGGTGCGCAGCGATGACCAACGCCAGCTAATCCTTGATAATGCCGAGGCGCTGCAGGATCCCGCCACCCTCTTCGGCCGCCGCGCCCCTCTGCGCCTAGAAATCGGCTTTGGCCATGGCCGCTTTCTTTCACAGATGGCAGCCTGCCACCCCGAAGAGGATTTTATCGGCATTGAGGCGCAGCCGATTCGGGTCACGAAAACCGCCCACTGGTCCAACAAGCGGGGCGCCGGTAATGTGCGCCTGCTCTGCGGCGAAGCCTCGCGCATCCTCGGCACCGCCCTACCCAACGCCTGCCTCAAGCGCGCCTATGTCCTTTTCCCTGACCCCTGGCCGAAGCAGCGGCACCGCCGGCGGCGGCTAGTGAACCGCGCCTTTCTCCTCGCCTTAAGTCGGGTAATGGCGCCCGGCGGGCGTTTTATTTTCGCCTCCGATACGCACAATTACGCCATGCAGGTACTCAGCCATTTTTCCACCATTCCCGGCACCTGGTGGCGAAATTGCTATCTCGAGAGTGGTGGTTACCGCTTCAATATTCCCACCCGTTTCCCCACCGTCTTTGAAGAACACCACAAGGCGGTTGGCCATCGCATCGCCTATCTTGCCTTTGAGCGCAGCCATGTGCCGACTGATCTTGGCTCCACTTGAGCCCAAGGGGGAATCGGGCATCTCCTTGCCAGCAGACGACTTGACACTAGAATAGACGCCATGAAGCACGGCCACGCGCGCAGCTGCATCCCCCTGATCCTAGAAACCAACGGTTTTGACCGTCGCGCTGAGGCCCTAGTACATGCCGCCGTCCTGGCTTCCGACGATATTCTCGAACCCGCCCTGTGTGAACGCCTGCAGCGGGCGGCCCTGCAATTTCCCGCCGACCAGGGCGATCTCTCCCATGCCCCCCATCTCAGCAGCCCCCTGCCTGATAGCGTGGAAGAACTCTGCGCCCAATTAGCGCCAACGATTATCGATCAGCCCCAGGAAATTGCCACGCAGCTCTGCTCGCTGCAACAGCTGTGCAGCCTCTGGCCCCATGCCAATCGCGAGGAACGCACCCAACTACGGCTCAACTGGCTTGGCACCTCCTGTATTCGCCAAGCCCCGACTGACTCCTATCTCACCCGTGCAACGCTGCGTAAATGGCAACGCGATCTGCCCACGGTCGGCGAAAATGGCCAAGCCTGCGCCGCCGTGCTCTGCGATATGCTGCAGTCGACCTCGGCCAAAGATGCCTACAATTGCCTCAGCCTTTACCTTGGCAGCCAGGCCGATTTGCCAACCCTGGCCTGGACCCTGGGCGTCCTCTCGGAGCAAATCCTGCTCCACCATTTTGATCCTCGCGGCCATTCCATTCGCGCCTTAGTAGGCACCATCGCCTGCGAGCAACTAGTGTCCCATACCCGTCCGGAAGTTTTAGTCACCCTCATCTCCCAATTGGCCCACTACATTTGGTGGACCGCTCAGATGAATCGTCAGCGCAGCCTCGCCCCTTCGCGGCATCGTTCAGACATCTGCTTCCTCCAAGCCGTCAGCGAAGGCGACATTTACGCCGCGCAAAAGGCCGCCCGTCTCAGCTTGGCTGATCGCCCTCGCTTTTGGTCGGAAGTCAGTCATGGACTTCACCTCGTGCTGGATGCTGGCCACCATAGCTGGACCTATGCCATGGCGGCGGTGGTTGCCGTCCGCTACCGCGGCGGTGAACGCGGAGTCCTCTCCCCCGACGACGCGGCCACCATCGGCGCCGCCTTGGCCAGTGCAAAGTACCGGGCCGACCACCACAGCTCGCGACTCGTCGCTATTACCTAGCCATGGTTGGCTCGCTGTCCCCTGCGCTCAAGCCGACAAACTAGCACCCCCCATGGCTGTGCAGCCTAACCCCCGACACTGATTTTTTGGGAAATCGGCGTCAGCTTGGCCCCACCCCATCGTCCCCCTCTGGACTTAACCACTCCACTTGGATGCTGGGCCCGCCATGCACCGCCTATTAGTGAGCCTTCTCCTGCTGCTTTGCCCCCTCGCGGGAAGCGCCATGTCGCTCCTAGCACAAGAAGGCCAAGACCGATTACTTGCCCCCCTTAGCACGGTGTTCGCCGCAACTGACTGGCCACAGGGCAGCGTAAGCATCCAGCTACAAGCCACCGTCCATGTCAGCGCTCATGCGCCGACGGATCTCGGGATCGGCATCTGGGTTAGTGATTTCGATGGTCACTGGCATCAAATCCTGCACCCACAAGGCCTAAGGCCAGGCCGGCACCAGCTCAGCTGGCGCCTCGATGGTCACGCCGCCCTCGCCAGCGAGGGCCACGGTGCTGCCTGGAGTAGCGTCGCTGCGGCGGAAAGTAGTCGCGGCGGTATATTTTTTTGGAGCCAACACCCATCCCAACAGGGGGTAACGGTGGAAGCTCTCAGCGCCCAAGCAATTCCACCCGTCAACACCCAAGGCCCCGGCCGCTTACTTCAACTCAGCCTTCCTAAGGCTGCCGATGGCCAATGGCGGATCAGCAGCGGTGAGCGCACTTCCATCAGCTTTGTTCCAGAACCCTTCCCCAGCGATCCCTTTGACCCCGATGCCTTTAGTGGTCATGTGGATTTCATCCACGAAGATGGCAGTCGCCAACGCATTAACGCTTTTTACTACCTTCCCCATCAGCTCATTGATGAGGGCGACCGGGAACGGGCCACCCCCAGCGCCGATCCCCATTTTGCCCTGCGCTTTCGGCCCCGCCAAGCCGGCACCTACCGGGTAGAACTCAGCGCCCACTGGGCAGGCCAAGAACCCCTCTCGCTGCGCCTACCTGATCTCATCGTCGATGGCGAAGCCTGGGATGACTACGTCCGTGTCGACGAGAATGACCCCCGCTTCTTCCGCATCGGCAGCGATTTCTTCTGGCCCATTGGGCTCAATATTCGCTCGGTCAACGATCAGCGTGGCGCCGAACGCACGGCCTCGTCCCTCACCCCCGATCGCGGTAGCCAAAGCTATGACGCCTATCTTCGGCGCCTCGCTGCAGCTGGTGGCACAGCCGCAGAAATCTGGATGTCGAGCTGGAATCTCGCCCTTGAGTGGCGCGGTGATTGGCCGGAATTCCGCGGCCTCGGCCGTTATAGCCAAGCCCGTGCCCAGCGCCTCGATCGCATCCTTGATCTCGCCTACGAACTTGGCATTCGCATTAATCTGGTTATCCGTAATCACGGCCAAGCCAGTGAACGCGTCGATCGCGAATGGCATCACAGCCCCTATAATACGGATAATGGCGGAGTCATCGCCCACGCGGCCGATTTCTTTAGCGATTCCAAAGCCCTACGTTACCAGGACCGTTATCATCGCTACTTGGTCGCGCGCTATGCGGATCACCCCGCGATTCTCGGCTGGAAACTCTTTAGTGAGGTCGACCTCACTGCTGGACGGCGGGATCAGGTGCGCAGCTGGCACGAACACACTAGCGCCGTCATCGCCAAGCTCGATGGCTATGGACATCCAATTACCACCCACTGGTCTGGCGACTATCGAAATCCCGATCGTGTTATCGTCGCCCAGCCGGGCATTCATTATATCTGCATCGATGCTTATCACGGGCGCCGCGCCGATGGTTCGGGACAAAACATTGCCCAGCTCATGTGGGATAGCACCATGCACCCAGGCCCAGGCCGGGGATTGATGCAGTTTGGCAAGCCGGTGCTGGTGACTGAATACGGGGGCAATTGGAATGCCGCCCCGATTCCCCAATTACTGGCGGAACATGCCGCCGCACCCTGGGCAGCCCTGGTCTCTGGTCACGCCGGCATGCCCATGCTCTGGTGGTTTGAATGGGTTGATCAAAACGATCTCTGGAACCCCTATCGAGCCCTCAGTTCATTTCTCGCCGGCGAAGACCTCCGCCATCCCCGCGGCCGCGCAGTGCGCCTACAAACCGACACCCATGGCAGTTGGGCAGCCGCCTGGGTGAAACCGGGCCATCTCCTTGGCTATATCCAAGACTCGGCCTGGGGTTTTGATGGGCGTCTTGCCAGCGATCAGCAGCGCCACCGCATTACCATTGGCAATGCGGTAGAAGCGGGGAAACTCCAATTGGAATGGTGGGACGCCGACCGTGGCATTCTTCTGTCAACAGACACCATAAGCCACCCCGGTGGCCGCTTAGACCTGCAAACCCCAGCCTACCGCCGGCACCTCGCCTGGAAATTAACCCGCGTTCTTTAGTCGGCAGACATGGCCCCAGAGCGCTGAATCGAAGCGCCGCCCCAACTCCAGCGTCGGCAAGTAGCTGACGGCGATTGACAGGCCCACCCGTCACCTAGGATGACGCAAATCGCTGCTGACCGACTTGGCAAGCGTGGGCCCTCTGGCCCACGCTTTTTTCATGCCCTGGCCGGAAAGTAGCCCGAGCGCAGCTACTCCCATTTTGCATTGCCCCTTTCAAGGACCCGACCATGGATGCCCAAGAATTTCTCCGCCTGATCGACTCCATTAGCCGCGACCGTGGCTTGGATAAAAACCTCATGATCGACGAGATTGAACAGGCCTTGGTGCAGGCCGCAGCCAAGCGCTTTGACGCCGAAGGTGAATTCACCCTCACCATCGACCGTGAAACCGGCGAGATTCGCGCCTTTGAGGACGATAAGCCGGTGCCCCTGGAAAGCCTTGGCCGAATTGTCGCAAATGTCGCCAAACAGGTCATTACCCAGCGTCTGCGCGAGTCCGAGCGCGACCTGCTCTACGACGAATGGCAAGGCCGGCTGCGCACCATTGTCAATGGCACCGTCATGCGCGCCGAAAAAGGCATGGTGATTGTCGGGCTTGGTCGCACCGAGGCCATTCTGCCCCGGGAAGAACAGATTCCCGGCGAAATTTATCGTCCCGGTGCGGTGGTTCGCGGCTTTCTGATTACCGTCGCCAAAAAGGGCCAGCGGGTGCGCTTGGTGCTCTCCCGTACCCACGGCGATTTCGTGCGCGAGCTCTTCCACGCCGAAGTCCCCGAAATCGCCGATGGCCTTATTGAAATCAAGGGCTTGGTGCGCGAACCTGGCCGCCGCACCAAAATCGCGGTAACCAGTCAAGACCCTCGGGTTGACCCAGTGGGCGCCTGCGTTGGCATGCGCGGCAGCCGCATTACCAAGATTGCTGATGAGTTGGGCGGCGAGAAAATCGATATTATCCCCTGGGCCGAAGATCCAGCCCAGTACATTATCAATAGCCTCAAACCGGCCAGCATTCTCCGCGTCTCTTATGACGAATTCCGCGATCGCGCCAGCGTGGTGGTAAGCCAGGATCAATTGCCCCTAGCCATCGGCAAAGCGGGGCAAAATGTGCGCCTCTCAGCCCGCCTTACTCGCTATAAAATTGACGTCTGCTCGGAAGAGCAGGCTAGCCAGCGCCGCGCCGATGGTGCTTTGGTTCTACAGGCCTACATTGAAGCGGGCCTGATTGATGACTTTGGCCGCGAGGTCTTCCTCGACTCATCGCTGACCACCCACGGTGTACTCGCCTCCTTAACCCCAAACCTGCTCGCAGAAGGGGTTGAGGACCAGTACCCGCTGGAACTTGCGCGAGCCGAAGCGATTATCAACCTAGCCGAAGCGAGCCTCAGTGATGAGGACCGCGCCGAGAAGGATGACCTCATCCGCCGCCGTGCCGAGGAAGAGTCCCGAAGGCAGGCCGAGGCCGAAGCAGAACTGCAACGCAGCTTGTCTGCACAGTCCCTTGCCGAAGCTGCAGAAGACGACATGATGCTCGGCTAATTCGCGCTAACGCGCGTTTTGGCTCGGTGACCTCGGCGACTCCCGTCGATGCCCGAACCGCTCTTAGCGAGCCCAGCAACAACCCAGTGCTCATCATCTCTTAGACGATTATTCACGATTACGATACGGCAGACCATATGAAGTTGATCGAGCTGGCCCTCGAACATAACCTGGATCAGGAACTTTTGCGCGAGGTAGTGGAAGAAGATCTCCACATCAAGCTGCCAGAAGGCATTGAATCCACACTCAGCAGCGAAGACATCCGTCGCATCCTGGCCTGTGATGGCCTGGAGACCGTGGATGGCGAGGAATTCTCGCCGATTATCGCAGAAGAGTACCTTTCCCGACATAAGCGTTCGCAGGCGGCCAAAAAAGCCGCCGAAACACGTCGCCGTAAGGAAGAGGAAGCCCGCGCCCGCGAGGAGGCCGCGGCCGAAGCGAAGCGTCAGGACGAGTTGCGCAAGCACGAAGAAGCCCTGGCTCGCCGGCGCGAAGAAGAAGAGCATCGCGCTCAGGCCCTCGAAGAAGAGGCCCGCCGCAAAGAAGAAGAAGAGCAGGCCCGCGAGTCCGCCGAAGAACTCGCCCGGCGCGCCGCCGAAGAAGAAATGCGTCGTCGCGAAGCCGAATCCGTTCGTCTCAGCGAAGAACTGGCTGCCCTACGGGCGCAAGAGGCCGCCCTTGCCAGCAGTGGCAACGAAACCCCGGTTGAGACCGAAACCGCAGCGGCTGAAGCCGCGGCTGACCAGCCTCCTGCCAATCCTGAACCGGCACCGATATCCAGTTCTGAGGCAAAAAGCCCAGAGCCCAAGACCGTTTCCACTGACGCCCCTGCGGCGGCAAATCAACCCCCCGCCAGCAATAGCTACGCCCCCGCAACTGCGGCCGAAGGGTCCCAACCGGGATCACTGGTGCGCAAAAATTTGGGGTCAAAGCTCGCCAGCTTGGCCAAAGCCACTGCCGAAAAATCGGATCACCGGCTCAAGGAAAAAGACGAGCGCGAGCTCAAGGGCATTGAAAATCCTCGGGTAGGCTCGATCAGCGGGCCCGATGGCAAAGACGCCGAACTCAGCTCTGAAGAGCGGCGTAAGATGATCCAAGACAATATCCGCCGCAACATGGAGATGCAGGATCGGGTTAAGCAGGCCAAGGCAGCTGATCGCAAACGGCGCTTTAAGCCCATCGACCGTTCTAAGGCGGCCCCCGGTGCCCCTGGTGCTGCTGCCCCCGGCGCTGCTGCCAGCGGTCCCCCACGCACCGGCGGCGGCCCCAATCGCCGTGACCGCAAGGATCACCGTACCGAAAAATCGGACCAACAAGAGGTGCGCCGCGGCGGTCGCCGCCGGCCCCTCTCAACCGAGGAAGAGGATCTCTCTGGCAAGAAAGAGTTCGCTGTCACCTTGCCCTGCACGGTGCGCGACTTTTCCGAAGCCTCTGGCCTCAAATCGTCTACCGTCATTGGTAAATTGCTAATGGCCGGCGTGGTTGCCAATATCAATAGCGTTATGGAGCGTGACGCCATTGAGCTGATCGCTGCCGAATTCGAGAAGACGGTCACGATTAAAGAAGCCGTTGACGCCGAAGATACCCTGGTCGCCGATCACCAAGAGGATGACAAGCCCGAAGACATGGCGCCTCGTCCGCCGGTAGTAACCATTCTTGGTCACGTTGACCATGGCAAGACCTCGCTTTTGGATGCGATCCGTGATACCCAGATTACCGCCGATGAAGCTGGCGGCATTACCCAGCACATCGGTGCCTACACGGTGTCAGCACCTAATGGCATGGACATTACCTTTGTCGACACCCCGGGACACGCCGCGTTTACTGAAATGCGTGCCCGCGGCGCCAACGTTACCGATATTGCGATTATCGTAGTGGCCGCTGATGATGGCATTATGCCGCAAACCATCGAGGCAATTAATCACGCCAAGGCTGCCGAAGTGCCCATTATCATCGCCATGAACAAGATCGACCGCGAAAATGCCGATCCTGAAAAGGTGCTGCGTCAGCTCTCCGAACAAGATTTGCTGCCTGAAGAATGGGGTGGCGACATCGGCGTGGTGCGCACCAGCGCGATTACCCGCCAAGGCCTCGATGAACTGCTTGAGCGCATTGCCCTTGAGAGCGAAGTGCTGGAACTGCAATCCAATCATTTCGCCAACGCCTCGGGCACGGTTCTAGAAGCCAATATCAGCGAAGGTCGCGGCGTCGTCGCCACCTTACTGGTACAGCGCGGTACTCTTGGCATTGGCGACATCGTGCTTGCCGGCACCGGCTATGGCCGCGTTCGTTCAATGACCGGTTGGAAGGGTGATAACCCTCGTGTCGCTGGCCCCAGTCAAGCCGTCGAGATTATTGGCCTATCGGAAATGCCTACTGCTGGCGATAAATTCCATGTGGTTGCCAGCCTCAAAGTTGCCAATGAAATCTCCGAGGAACGTGGTCACCTGCGCCGCGAGCGGGAGCTGCGGGCCAAGAACACAACCACCACCCTGGCCAGCCTCTTCACCGATCTGGCTGAACAGAAGAAGAAGGAAGTTCGGCTCATCGTTAAAGCCGATGCTTCTGGCTCCTTGGAAGTGCTGCGCAAGACCCTCAACGATCTCTCCACCGGCGAGATCAAAGTCAACCTCATTCACTCTGGCGTTGGCCAAGTCACCAGCACCGATGTCAGTCTCGCTGAAGCTTCCGGGGCGATTATTATCGGCTTCCATGTGATTGCCGACTCCCGCGCTAGGCGCGAGGCCGATGGCAAGGGCGTAGATATTAAAACCTACTCGGTGATCTACGAACTGCTTGATGAAGTAAAGCTGGCGATGACCGGCCTCCTCGACCCCGAGATGGTGGAGAAGGTCATTGGCCATGCCGAAGTCCTCAAAACCTTCCGCTCCAGCAAGGCTGGGATTATCGCCGGCTGCTTGGTGCGCGATGGCTTGGTCCAACGCGGCGCCTTTATGCGCCTCACTCGCGATGGCATTATTCTGCACGAGGGCCGGGTTGACACCCTGCGCCGCTTTAGCGAAGACGTCAAGGAAGTCCGCGAAGGATTCGAGTGTGGCCTCACTTTGGACCGCTGGGAAGACATCCAAGAAGGCGACCTCTTCGAATTCTACACCAAAAAAGCGGTGGCTCGTAGCCTTGGCGGACTGAGTGAAAGCGCCGCCTCCTGATCATGCCGAATAACTCCTCGGCAGCCAAAGCTTCGCGCAAAGTGCGGATGGAATCCCTTCTCAAGCGGGAGATTGCATCCTTTATTCATCGAGATCTCCGCGATCCTCGGCTCGGCTTCTTGACCATTACGCGCGTGGTCATGAGCGGCGATCTGCAACTGGCAACCTGCCACTACACCGTCCTCGGCAAGGAAAGCGACCGTAAGCTTGCTTTAATTGCCCTCAACGGGGCGCGCGGACGCATTATTAATGCCTTTGCCCCGGTGCTGCGCACCCGTCTTTTGCCCAAGCTGCGCTTTGCCTATGACGAAGAAGAAGATCGCCGACAAGCAATGGAGGATCTTATCCGCCGTGCCCGCGCCTCCGATCCCGAGCAGCGCCAAGAAGACGAGCCAAGTCAAGATCACGGGGACAACCCAGGTGCAGGACACTGACCCCCCAAGCGCCGCCGCAGCGGCTGGCGCTGACTCCCATCTCGGTACTGGCTTTCACGCTAAGGTGTCCATCGATATCCGCTGGTCGCGCTTTCATATCCTCACCGCTGAGGATGAAGCCATGCGCGAAAAAGCCCTGCGCCTCCGTCACGATGTCTTCCTGCATGAAATCCTTGGCCGCTCAAGCGATACACTTGTGGACCAGGACGACTTCGATGATATCTGCGATCATCTCTTAATCCTTGAGGCCGCCTCCCTGCGTCCGGTGGGCACCTACCGTTTTATATCATCCTCCTTCTCGCAGCGTTTTTATACCCAGACCGAATTTGACCTTGGCAACCTCCTTAACAGCCCAGGGGATAAATTGGAGATGGGGCGGGCTTGTATACACCCGGAGTTCCGTAACGGATTTACCTTCATCGCCCTTTGGAAGGGCCTGGCCGGCTATATTTCCCGCCATCGCGTGAGCCGACTTTTCGGCTGCTCCAGTATCAATAACACCGATCCAGCAACCATAGCGGCCATTCAAGATTATCTGCAGCGGCACGACTATGTGGACGACAGCTATGGCTGCCAACCACTACCCACCTTTAGGCTAGCCGGCCTTGTGGATGCGCAAAGACAGGTCCAATCGCTGAGCCTGACCGAGCGCGTCGCCAATGACGGCTACATCGAGGCTATGATACCACCATTACTGTGGGCTTATTTAGAGGCCGGCGCCAAAGTTGTTAGCTCCCCTGCCTATGATGCGGATTTCGCCTGCATGGATTTTCTCACCGTGCTTAACACTGATCGTCTACGCGATGACTTGGTGCGCAAATACAAGCCCTGGTAAACCCTGCCTCCTTACCACTGGCCACCGATACAAGTATTCGCTGTACATGACCCGTGGGCTATGGGCTTGTGGAAGGATGGGTGCTTTCCCATTTCCTCACGCTTTACCAACCCAAGGGTGATAATCCTACAATCATCCTGCGGAGAACCGGATAATCATGGCCATCGACAAGAGTGCTCGCAATCAACTAGAATCCCAAGTCACCATTATCCTTGGCACCGCGTCGAAAACGGGCGAGCCCAATTTGGCGCCCATCGCGCTGTATTGGCTACGGGATGAAAACGCCATTATCATCGGCGACATGTACCTGCGCACGGCCAAGGACAATATCTTGGAGAATCCTCGGGCCCAAGTCTGTTTTTGGGACGAAGCAAACCATAAAACCTTTAAGTTCTCTGGCTCTGTGACCTATCACACCGATGGCCCCGAATTTGATACCGCAGCAGAGCAATTTGGCCTGAGTGGTGACACCTCTGATCTCAAGGGGGTGATGGTTATCTCCCTTGATCAGGACTAAGTGAATATGCGCTTTGAGCATATCGCCTTGAATGTCGCCGAACCGCAGGCCATGGCGGCTTGGTATGTCCAGCACCTTGGCCTGCGCGTGCGCATGGCCATGGACCAGCCCCCCTACGGCCATTTTCTCGTCGATGACGGCGGCATAATGATGCTCGAACTCTATTACAATCCCAATGCCCCCTGCCCAGATCCGGGGGCACGCCATCACTCGGAATTGCATTTGGCCCTACACAGCAGCGATGCCGTGGCCGATACCCAGCGCCTCTGCGCAGCCGGCGCCAGCCATGTCGAGTGGGTTCACCCCGACGATGGCTCCTGTATTAGCATGCTGCGGGATCCCTGGGGCCTGGCCTGGCAGCTCTGCCAGCGGGCCCAGCCCTGGGAGAATTCCCCAGCGCAGTAGGGTGCCTCAATAAACGCACTCCCGAGAAGGCCAAGCTTCAGGTTGGTATTGGGAATAAAGGACTTACGAAACGAGTTTTCCTCATCGTGTGAGTGTATCGATGCGCTGAGCAACGATTGGCTAACCAAATTTAGTGCCCAACACCGCTGGAATGCTTCAGTAAATACAGGGTGGATGTATAGCCTTTTGCCATATACTCCTTGCCTGACCCATGCTGCAGGTGGCGGACCTAGTCCTCCACGCCATCGATAGCACACATTCAATCGGTGATGCTCAGTGAGGAGTGCCTATGCTCTGTCTATCCCGAATTCCCCCCCCCGTTCACGCACCCTCCCGGGTCCTGGGCTGGCTCATTCCTGCCATCGCCCTCACCTGCCTGCTCGCCCTGCCCCTTGCCGCCCTCGAGAGCGATGCCGCCAGCGACGAGCAACTCAAACTCCGCCTGGGCACCCCCCACTCTCAGGTACAGGCGGGTCAAGAAATACCGCTCATCCTTCGCTTTCGCCTCCAAGATAGCTGGCACCTCTACTGGCATAACCCCGGTGACTCGGGCATGCCGCCCCAGGTGCGTGCAGATCTGCCCGATGGGGTAAGCCTCAGCGACTGGGAATTGCCCCCGCCTCAGCACCTCATTCATGCCGGACTTGGCACCTTTGCCCTTAAAGGCGAGGTGCTCCTCCTCGCCACCCTGCGCGTCTCCGAGGACTACGCTGAGAGTGTCCTGCCCCTGCGGCTGCGCCTGGATTGGCTGGTCTGCGATGATCAGATCTGCCTGCCCGGCGAAGCCGAACTGGCCTTAAGCATTCCTGTCAGCAATGGCCGCGGCGATGACTCCAATGCCGAATGGCAGGAGCTCGTCAAACGTGCCGCGCTCCAACGCCCCCAGGACATGCCCAACGGCCTCCAGGCCCAGGGCACCCCCGGCACCGATCAAAACCACCTTGCTTTTCTCTCCTTCCCTGCCGAGCTACTGGCGGAAGGCGAAAGCGCTTGGGTGGTCCCTAGCCAGCGCGGCTGGCTTGCCGCCGGACAGCGCCAGCAAGTGACCCGGGATAATGAGCAGGCGCGCATCGATATCCCACGCAGCCGCCGTCCCCTGCCCGAACAGCTGCAGGGCCTACTGATCATAAGCGCCGCAGATGGTAGCCCCCTGCGAGCCTATCACCTAGACCTCCCCTTTAGCCCAAAAACTGACGCGGGTGAGTAACCCGCGCCATCTCTCACACCATGAAAACGAAAGGAATCGCCATGCGTTATCTCCTCTTACTGCCTCTACTTTGCTTGGCCGCCCTGGCCCATGCTGCTGTCGCCCCTGGCGATAAGGCACCGACTTTTACCCTCCCTACGGCCACCGGTGAAACCATCAATCTCGCCGACCACAAGGACAAGGTGATCATACTTGAATGGGTGAACTTCGATTGCCCATTTGTAAGGAAGCACTATGTCGCCCAAGGTGATCAGCCGGGCAATATGCCCGCCCTCCAGGCCATGGCCAAGGAGCACGGTATGGTGTGGCTAAGCATCTGCTCTTCGGCCCCAGGTACCCAAGGACATTTTGTCGGAGAAGCCCTGATTGAGCGCATCGCCAAGGAAAAATCCGCCGCCACCGCCTATTTAATTGACGAGGATGGCAGCGTCGGCCGTGCCTACGGTGCCCGAGTCACCCCGCATATGTTCATTATTAAGGATGGGAAAATCGTCTACGCCGGCGGCATCGACTCGATTCGTTCCACCAGAGCCAGCGACATCCCCAATGCCACTCAATACGTTCGCGACGTCATGGTGGCAATTGCCAATGGCGAAGAGATCCCGCATAGCGAGACCGACGCCTACGGCTGCACCGTCAAGTATGCCGACTGATTGATTCAACTCGGCCAAGCAAGTCCAAAGCCCCGCCGTTATACGGCGGGGCTTTTTGATGATTTCCCCGTCATTCGCCAGCTAACAACGGTTTCCAGCAGGCCCTCAATCACCAAGAGACGGGGTTGAGACCCAGCGATAGGCGAAACCCGATCGACACATGCTACCCGATTTACGCCACTAGGGCGCAAGTCGTTCCCGGCGCCAACCGCAGGCTTCAGCGGCATCGCGGCAGTAACACAGGCGGTCGTGAAGACGAGAGGGCCGTCCTTGCCAGAACTCGATGAGCTCAGGGATAACCGCAAAGCCTCCCCAATGGGGCGGCACCGGTACTTCGCCGCGGGCGTGTACCACCTCCAAGGAGCCAAAGGCATCCTCTAATACGTCGCGCGAAGGTATAATCCGACTCTGGGGCGAAGCCCAGGCACCAAGCTGGCTGGTTCGCGGACGAGAACGAAAATAGCGTTCCACCACCGATCGCGGCAGGAGCTCGGCCCGGCCCTCGATGCGCACCTGGCGCTCTAACTCCTGCCAATGGAAACAAAGGGCAACCCCTGGATGACGGGCAATATCGCGCGCCTTGCGACTGTCCAAATTCGTAAAAAAACGAAAAGCCCCGTCCTCTATGCCCTTGCATAGGACGACTCGGGCAGCTGGACGACTATGGCCGTCCACTGTCGCCAAGACACAGGCATTGGCCTCGCCGGAACTTTCCTGCGCATCACGGAACCAAGCATGAAAAAGGGCGAAGGGATCAAGTCCGGCGGCCGACTCATGCAAGGCAGAGCGGGCGTAATCGCGGCGCATATCAGCCAATGACATGGCGTTCCTCCATTTCGCCCCGGATCCAGGGACCAGGACCCAACGATCAATCGGTGTTATATTCAGCCATTCCCCGATCAGACAAGGCCAGGATCGCCGTAGCCATCAGGGCGGCGCAAAGCTTGTCTGGAAAAGGAATGCCAGCTTCGCATGGCATGCTTTTAGCGCAAAAAACGCCCCTTTCGGGCCTTTTTTGCTGGCCGATCTGGAGATCTGCGATCCCAGGGACAAGCTTTGCGCCGCCCTGCCGTAGCCATCCACTGTACACAACAGATCGCCAGAGCAGCAGCACCTTCCCTTGCAGATGGTGCCAGAATCAAAACCATACGCGTTTACCATGAGCCCCGATCCCCAGGATATCCTCGAGTCGCTGCAAACCGGAGACAGCTTGAGAGTGCGCTCCTCGCTTGAACGCCTACGCCAGGATCACCGCTTATTGGCAGCAGTACAACGTTTGGCCCAAGACCGCGACTTAGAGTTGGAGTCCCTGCACCATTTGCTCCTGGATATTCACGGTGCTTCCCTGGTCGCCCATTTCCTTGCAACCAATGATCTGGAAAGCGGCATGTGGATCCTTGCCTGTCTGGAATCGCCGCTGCACGATTTGGAATCCCGGGGCCGCGAGCGCCTGGATAATTTTGCCCGGCGCTTAGCCGACTGCGCCGATGCCGGCGAATTGGGCCGTCGACTTGGCGAAGATTACGGCTTCGCCGGCGATCAGCGGCACTACCATCATCCGCACAATAGCTTCCTTAACCGCTGTCTTGAAAGGCGATTGGGGCTGCCCATTACCCTGGTTGGGCTATGGCTTTTGCTGTCTCGGCGGCTGGGATTAGAGGCCTGGGCCCTAACCCTGCCGGGGCATGTTTTTGCTGCCTGGCCCGGGGGCTATCTTGACTGCTTTAGCGGTGGCAGGGCCGTAAGCCGAGAGGACCTGGATCTCGTCGCCCGACGCAGCGGCGCCGAGAACGCCGATGCGTATCTGCGCCCTGCAAGCGATGAGCAACTCCTGCAGCGCATGGCCCTGAATCTCGCCGTCGGCTATCGCCAACGGGGTGATCCCCAACGTGCTCTGCTTGCCACCTCGATGGCGGGCAAGCGCTTAGCGCCGCCAGAGTGACCCTCTACACCCTGTCAGATTGACCGTAGCGCCAAAGCAAAGCCAGCGCTCCATATATTAACCACTGTCAAATAAACACTTAAACTTATTGGCTGAATGGCATGTCGGGTGCTAAACACCAGCATGAACACCATCTTGGTGGTTGATGATGACCGGCTTTTACGGGAGTCCCTGATCGAACTTTTGGATGATCTGGGCTGCCATAGCCTTGATGCTGCCAATGGTGATTCCGCCCTCGCGCTCTTTGATCTACATGCCTGCGATCTGGTGATCAGCGATGTCGACATGCCAGACATGAGCGGTTTCGAGCTCCTGGCTCGCCTGCGGCTGCCCCAGCGCCAGCGCGCCCAGACCACTCCTCTGATCTTCCTCAGCGCCCGCGCTGACGATCAGCTGAGTCGCGCCGCCCACGCCGCCGGGGCAGTGGGGCTTTTCCCCAAGCCGGTGCCGGTCGCGGGCTTCACCAGCGCTTTGCGCGGCCTCCTCAATTTGGCCTGACATTTTCATCCTTCATCACCGCCCTACGGCACTCCAGCAAACACTCTCAAGCGTGAAACATTTTAGAGAAAGGTATTTTCATGGGTAAAATCATCGGCATCGACCTCGGCACCACGAATAGCTGCGTCGCCGTTATGGAAGGCGGCGAGGCCACCGTCATCGCCAATCAGGAAGGCGCCCGCACCACCCCCTCGGTGGTCGCCTTTACCGACAATAGCGATGAGCGCCTAGTCGGTCAGATGGCCCGCAACCAGGCGGTGACCAACCCCAGCCGCACCATTTTTTCGATCAAGCGTTTTATGGGCCGCCGCCACAATGAGGTGGGTTCTGAAGAAGGCATGGTCCCCTATAAAATCGTCGGCGGCAGCAATGAGCTGGTCAAGGTCGAGGTTAATGGCAAGCAATTTACCCCGCCTGAAATCAGCGCCATGGTGCTGCAGTACCTGAAAAAGGCCGCCGAGGATTACCTGGGCGAAGCGGTTACCGAAGCGGTGATCACCGTCCCTGCCTATTTCAACGACGCCCAGCGCCAGGCCACCAAGGATGCCGGCCGCATTGCCGGCCTTGAGGTAAAGCGGATTATTAACGAGCCCACCGCCGCTGCCCTGGCCTATGGCCTGGACAAGAAGACCAACGAAAAGATCGCCGTCTACGATCTTGGCGGTGGTACCTTCGACGTCTCCATTCTTGAGGTTGGTGATGGCGTGGTGGAAGTGCTGTCCACCGCCGGCGATAGCCACCTCGGCGGCGATGACTTTGACGATGCGATTATTAATTATATCGCCGATGAGTTCCGCAAGTCCGACAGCATCGACCTGCGCCAGGATCCCATGGCCCTGCAGCGCCTCAAGGAGGCCTCTGAAAAAGCCAAGAAGGACCTCTCCCAGGTCACCAGCACGCAGATCTCTCTGCCCTTTATTACCATGGTCAACGGCGCTCCCAAGCACCTGAATATGTCGCTGACCCGCGCCACCTTCGAAAATATCACCAAGCGCCTCATCGAACGCACCCGCGGCCCCTGCCAGCAGGCGCTCAAGGACGCCGGGCTCTCCCCCTCCGACATTACCGATGTGGTGCTGGTGGGCGGTTCAACCCGCATGCCCGCCGCCCAGGCGGTATGCAAGGAGATCTTCGGCAAGGAAGCCAAGAAGACGGTAAACCCCGATGAAGTGGTGGCCATGGGCGCCGCCATTCAAGGCGGCGTGCTGGCCGGTGATGTTAAAGATGTGCTGCTCTTGGACGTTACTCCACTCACCCTCGGCATCGAGACCGAAGGCGGCATCCTCACCCCCCTCATCGAGCGCAATACCACCATTCCCACCTCCAAGAGCCAAGTCTTCTCGACCGCCATGGATAACCAACCGGCGGTGACCATTCAGGTCTTCCAGGGTGAACGCAAGATGGCGGCTGATAACCGTATGCTTGGCAAATTCGATCTTGAGGGCATTCCCCCGGCCCCCCGTGGCATGCCCCAGATTGAAGTGACCTTCTCCCTTGACGCCAATGGCATCCTCGATGTCAAGGCCAAGGACAAGGGCACCGGCAAGGAGAAGGAAATCCGTATCCAAAACTCCTCTGGTATGTCCGAAGAAGATATTCAGCGCATGGTTGATGAGGCCAAGGCCAATGAAGAGGTCGACAAGGCACGCGCTGAATTGGCCAATACCAAGAATCAGGCCGAGCAGATGATCCACGCCACCCGCAAGATGCTCGACGAGCATCAAGACAAGCTGCAGGGAAGTGAAAAGGCTGATATCGAAGCCGCCATCGCCGACCTAGAGACCGCCAAAAACGCCCGCGATGCCAGTAAAGACGGCATCGATGCGGCGCTCAAGAAGCTGGAAGGCGTCGCCCAAGGCTTTGGCAAGCGGGTTTATGAGGCATCTGCCGCCCAAGGTGGCGAGGCTGGCCAAGCCGCCCCTAACGCCGGCGCCGCAGAATCGAGCGACGATGGCGTCAAGGATGCCGAATACGAAGTGGTCGACGACGAAAAGAAATAATCGCTTTGCTAACCCTATTATCGCCGCCAGACACGGCTGTATAATTTTTCCATCAACCCCCGTCTAAACGGAGAATCTCACCATGGCCCAAGCCATTAAACCTATCGGTAATCACGTTCTGGTGCAGCGCGCCACCCCCGCCGAGGTTTCCAAGGGCGGTATCGTCCTCCCCGAAACCGCCAAGGATAAGCCCAAAGAAGGCAAGATCATCGCCATCGGCAATGGCAAAGTCATGGAAGACGGCAAGCGCGCCTCCTTCCAAGTCAAAGCCGGCGACCGCGTCATCTTCACCAGCTACGCCGGCACCGAAGTCACCCACCAGGGCGAAGAATACCTGGTAATGGAAGAGTCCGACATCCTCGCCGTAGTGGATTAATCCACCGCGGCAACCCGAGCACCGTTTGTGGGCGGAGTATTGGGCAACATAAATCGGCAGAGTCCCGTCCGGGCTCTGCCGATTTTTTTTGTTTTGGGGGTGGGATAATAGAGGCGAGAGGCGATCGCTTTCACCACGCCCGAACGCGGATAGCTCAAGCTCAAGCTCAAGCTCAAGCCACGCTACTCGTCGT
>REDX01000265.1 GCA_007695355.1 Planctomycetota bacterium | reverse complement strand
GAAGAGGCAGGTAATCTGCATTAGGCCAACAAAGCCTGCCTGCTTGACCGTTATCGTTGCTGGATCATCGCTGGTTTCGCCGCGGGCCTCTTGGCGGCGATTGGCAATCTGCGAACTGATGAGCATGAAGGTGGTAAAGAGGTAAGCGACACCAATCAGCGCCCACTGCTTCGATGCCGATTCCACCACATCCCGCATGAACAGGCCGGCAATGCCGGTGGGAACCACGCCGATGGCGATAATCAGCCAAAAATTCGGCCCCCGCCGCAGGGCATCCATAATATCCTGACGAAAAGCCACTAGAATCGCGATGAGCGAGGCGCTATGCAGCAACACATCGAAGGTCAGCTCAAGGTGCTCGGGCAATCCCTCGCTCAAACCCAGGCGATGAGCGATGGCGAGATGGCCGCTGGAGGAGACGGGGAGGAACTCGGTAGCCCCTTGGATGATACCAAAGAGCAGGGCTTCTAACCAATTCATGGGCAGCATGTTTGGGACAAGATACAGGGTGCAATCGGTAATACCGGAGGCCCTAGGGCCGGCCCTCAGCCCTCGTGATTCCCTTAGCCGCCAGCGCTTCCATGATGACTCCATGCGCATTCTGCACATTATCGCCCGCCTCAACGATGGCGGGCCAACCCGGGTGCTCCGCGAGTGGTGCCGGGGACTGGAGGAGCATGGCCATCAGGTCCACATTCTCTGTGGGCGCTGCGATGCTAACGAACCCGATATGAGTCAACTGCTGCGCGCCGAGGGCATTGGCATGACCATCCTGCCCGAACTCGGCCGCGGCCTGCATCCCCTGCGCGATCTCATCGCCCTGCAGCGCCTGTGTCGGGCCATCCGCCGCCTGCAGCCGGACCTGATCCATACCCACACCGCCAAGGCCGGCTTCCTCGGCCGCCTCGCCGCCCGCCTCTGCCGCCGGCCCTGCCTGCACAGCTACCACGGCCATGTCCTCAGTGGCTATTGGAGCCGGCCCATTAATGCCTGCTTTATCGCCCTCGAGCGCCTGGCGGCGCGCTGGGGGCACTGCCATTCCCTCAGCCCCGGCCTGGTTGCCGAATTACGGGATGGCTGCGGCATTGGCCGGCGCCAGCGCTGGCATTATTTGCCGATTCCCATCCGCGCCCTGACTCCCGATCCCGATCCGCCACGGGCACGGGCCGAAGCATGGGATCTGCAGGGCTGGGATCCACTCGTGCCCACCATCGGCATTTTGGGGCGGCTGGTGCCGGTGAAGCAGCCCCTCCTCGCCCTTGAGGCGGTGGCCCTGGCGGCCCAGCAGCGGCCCCTGCAATGCCTGATCATGGGCGATGGCCCCCTGCGCCCCCAGGTGGAAGCCGCCATTGCCGCAGGCGGGCTGCGCGCCTGGTGCACCGGCTTTGTTCCCGCCGCCGCTGGCCTGGGCCTCTGCCAATTACTGCTTTTAAGCAGTCGCAATGAGGGAACCCCCTTAAGCGTCATTGAAGCCGCCTCCCTAGGCTTGCCGGTGGTGGCCACCGCCGTTGGCGGCCTGCGCGATCTCCAACCCGGCCCCCACCTGCATTTAGTGCCGGTCACGGCGAAAGACCTCGCCGCCGCCATCGTCTCCGTCCTGGCTCAGCGCGAGGATGCCACCCTCGCTGCGCAAATCACCAGCGGGGGCCGCAAGCTGGCGGAATCGTTTGCCCCAGCAGCCCTTATCCCAGGCTATATCCATCTCTACCGCAGCCTCATTGCCGAACACCAAAGGGCGAACCCGCCATGCCCCGATTCCAGACCCTGCTAATCCTTTGCGCTTTTGCTTTCCCGCTCTCCGCCGTCGAGATCCAGCGGCTCAGCCCTGGCCATAGCCCACGGCCCGGCGACTTGGTGGAATGGGAGCTGGCACAGCCACCGGCGGAGTGGATGCAGGCTGACCCACGGCATGCCCCCTTCCTGCGCATTACCGAGTCCGACGGCACCGTCTTTGAGCGCCCGGCCTTCCTTTTCCAAGCCCACCGCGTCGACCCCAGCCATCGCCAGGGTGAGTATAAAGCCCTAGGCGAGGTGAGCCTGCGCATTCGCCACAGCCCCCGTCAAGCCGGCAGCCTGCGCTGGGATCTCTTTGCCCCGCGGGCCGATCCGGAAACCGCAACCCCCCTTGCCAGCGATACCCTTTCGATCGCACCCGGTCGCCGCGCCGCCGGCGCCATCGCCCAGGCTCCCTACAATCACCGCCTCCTAGCCTATCCCGATGGTCGTCCCTTTATTCCCATTGGCCCCAATGTGGCCTGGGCCCTGGGCCGCGACCGTCTGGCCACCTTTATCACCTATCTCGATGCCCTGGCCGAGGTCGGCGGCAATCATGTGCGGGTGTGGTGCGCCTCCTGGTTTGGCCAAATTGAGGGATCGCAGCCGCAGCAGTGGCGACTCGATCAAGCCTGGCTACTCGACCAGGTCTTCACTGCCGCCGCCCAGCGCGGCATCGCCATAACCCTGGTATTAGACAATCATCACGATTTCCAAGTCGGCGACAATTTTCCCTATGGCAGCAGTATTTCCGAACGTGGGAACAATTTTTTTAGCGACAACCTAGCCCCCGGCTACCGGGCGCGGATTCACTATCTCATCGCCCGCTACGCCGCCTTCGATAATCTCAAGGCCTGGGAACTGTTTAACGAGATTGATCTCACCGGCCTTGAACGCTGGCGCTTAGTCAATTGGGCCCGCTCGGCCTCTGATTTTTTGGCCGGGGCCGATCCCTACATGCGCCTGCGCACCATTTCCTGGGCCGGCGATGATTGGCCGCAAATGCGCGAGCTACCGCGGATTAACCTTTACCATATTCATCGCTATGTGCCGCACACCGATCACCTCGGCCCTGGCGATGATGATATTATTGCAGTAATGGCAGGCGACGTCACGCCGCTGATGGATGCAAGAAGGCCCTTTCTCTTCGCCGAGGTTGGGCACCACGGCAATACCGCCGAGGATGTGCCCGGCAATGCCCTGGACCAGGAGGGATTGATTCTGGTGCATATGGCCTGGGCTGGATTCCTTCTCGGCGGGGCTGGGCCAGGCATGAACTGGTGGTGGGATAGCTGGATTCATGAAGGCGGTCTCTGGCATCTTTATAAACCCATGCGCCAAGCCATCGATCGCATCGATTGGCGAGACTCTGGCCTGCGCCCGATGAGCGTTCCCCTGGACGCCGACCTGCGGGTGATCGGCTGGCAGTCCCCCCACCAAGCCCTGGTCTGGCCGCAGACGGTGCAGGACAATTGGTTTAAGGCGCTCATCCGCCAAAGTGACAACCCCTTCGCCGGTCGCCGTTTTGGACTCACCCTCAACGGCATGGAAACCGGGCGCCGCTACAGCGTCACCGCCCTGGATATGTTCGATGGCTCCCTGCGCATGAGCAGCGAAGCCGAGAGCGACGAGAACGGCCGTCTGCGCCTAGCCCTGCCGGCCCACGATGGCCGTCAGGTATTGGTCATTACGGCGATTTCGCATCCGTAATATTCCACAGAGTGGCATGCTGGGTCATGGAATCCGCATGCAAACGCAGGCCGCCCTGGCTAACCACCTGCTCGGCGGGGATAACCCGCAAAACCGGCAGCAGCTCGGCCGCCGGCTCGCCCAAGAGGCTGCCGAGAATATTGTCCGCGGCGATTAAGCGCTCAAGATCCAATAAATGCCCTTCGCGGCCGGGATAGTGGGCGAGATAGAGGATGTCTTCCTCCACCAGATCATTGAAAAAATGGGTGCCCAAACTGACATCGGGCACCAGACCACCGCCCATATCCATGACTTCGCAGATGGCTTCCACCGGGGCAATCTCGCCAAAGCTCACCGGCACCCCCAAAGATGGGGTGGTGGTGCCCCAGCGGCCGGGGCCGATTAAAAGAATCCGCGATTCGGGATCTCGCTGCCGGCAGGCGCGCACCGCCTTACCAACCATGCGGGCTACGGTATAACGCGAGCGCTGAGGCAATTCGGCATAGGGTGATGGTACTACTAATATAATGTGCGTTATCGCCTGATCGCGGCTCTGTCCCACCACCGGACCGGGGGAGGTGAGGATGAGGGCGCTGGGGGCAATATCCGGCGGCGGCGGCAGTACCCGTTGATGGCCTAAAAATTGCAGTGGACGACACTGCACCAAATCCATGCGGTAGGAGCCATCGGCGGCAAAATTTGCGGTGAACTCCACGTCCACCGGATGTTGGTAGGCGGCCTCCAAGAGGCGCAGCATGCGGCGCATTTCATCGACGAAGGGGCAGGATTCGGCGAGCAGGCCACGGAAATCAAGCACCCGTTCCCGGCCGCCGCTCAATCCGCGGGCGCGGGCCGCGGCGCGCTGCTGAGGATCGATGGAGGAGAGCAGGGCCACCGGCATATCCGGATTTTCATTCAGCAATTGGCGCACCGGCACCGAAACCAATTGGTTGGCGCTGAGATCCAAAATATCGGCCTTATGCTGGGCATGGATTTGGGTTTGTCCCTGACTGATTTCGGGACTACGCTGGGGTTGATTGAGGGCGACAATGCGGGTGTAATCATCATCGGCGCGGTCGACGGCGCGGGTGCCCAGGCCCATCACCACCCGCATCATGCCGGCCCGGGGATCGATGCTGTGGTCCCAAACAAAGGGATTATGGGATAGCGCCACCCCGGCGAGGTGAGGGAAGACGCGATTGCCGTGCATGGTCCCCGATACCCGCTGTACCAAGAGCGCCATCTGTTCATCGCGCTCGAGCAGTCCGCGGCTCTGCCGATAGCGCAGAGCCTCATCGCTCATGGCGCTGGCGTAGATGGTTCGGATGGCCGAGAGCACATTGCGCAAACGCTGATCGCGCATGCCCTGGTTAACACAGAAGACACTTTCATATTTGCCGGCAAAAGCATTGCCGAAATTATCTTCGAGGAGGCTGCTAGAACGAACAATAATCGGCGATTGGCCAAAATAGGAAAGCATGCGTTCAATTTGCCGCACCGTATCTGGCGGGAAGGTTCCGGTGAGAATCCGCTGGCGGGCGCGCTTGGCATCGCGCAGCAAACTGGCGCTATCGCCCTGGCGCATGCGCACCCACCAAATACCATTATGTACCAGGTAGGAATAATAGACGTCCGAGCAAACGAAAAAGGAGTCGTGGTGCTCTAGGCGCTGACTTAGTTCCTGATCGCCATTGCGCAAAATCGCCCGGGCCAAGAGCATGCCCACCGCCTTGCCACCGATTAAACCTGTACCAATGCAGCGGCGGCCAATCTCCAGAAGGTCGTCCATGCTAAAATGCGCGCGCACCAAATCCAAAACCCGCTCGTCGCGCGAAATCACCATACGCAAGAGGCGCTCGCGGGTTTCCTCGCTTACCCCTTCGGGTTCATCGCCGGCGCGGATGCTCGCCAGCATGCGCTCGGCGTGGTGAAAGACCTGATGCCAAACATCGGGTAGCGAGCGGGCGGTGCCAACTTCGGCAGAGGCCCGGGCCGCCAGAACATCGGCAACCACGGCACTGGAGGCCACCGGCTTAAGGGCCTCGCCTTCCACCTGATGCAGCATGTGCATGGTGGCGTGATGGCGATGCTGGACCCGCACCGGATGCAAATAGGTATCGCCTTGGTGAATATAGGCATCGATAACTACCTGAGCAGTATCAAAGATGGGCACCGTCGCTGCCACCGAGTGCCGGTGGCGAATAATCGAGAAAAAAGCCAAGCCGCCGACGTCATACACCAGGGGGCAGGTCAGCATATAAAAGTTCGCCAGCATGGCATCGCTATACCAGTCGGCGGTGAGATCAGAGAGGCAGTCAAAGATATAAACGCCTTCGCTGCCGTGGCGCTCGATAACCTCGTGGACATGGGCGATAAAGTGCTCAAAACCCTGCTCGGCATCAAGAATATGGCACTCAACCTCGTCGAGATCCGGCGGCAGATCCCAATTGCGCTGAGCCTGGAAGGCAAACCAATGGACGCTGACGCCGCGCCCTAAAGCATGGCGGGCAAAGCGGCAGGCATAAGGCTTATAAACCCCATCGATGCCGGCGGCGCGCACCTGCCATACGATATTATCTCCAGGAATGACGCCACGAATAACCTCGTCTAATCCCGGGCAACCGGTGCTTAAGCGTGCGTCAACCTGGCCCATACATCGGCTTCCTAGTGGTCTGAGTCAAGCAGAGTGCAACTTATCCGCAGCCCCGGAATGCTGGATTCAAGGCGGGATGACGAGGGTGTGGCAGCGCCACATCGAGGAAATCCCAACGCAGAAGACGGCGTTTCGCGGCAAGGATAGGTTGCAGGATTTCTGGCGCAGACCACTAGACCCAAACCATAACCCGCAGCCATAAAGCAAGTGGGATCGTCAAGGCGTTTAACCCGCATTCCACGACAGCGAGAGCGACTTAGCTTGAGGAAGCGCTTGCCCGTTCCGCGGCCACGCGCTCTAGCTCTCGCTTAAGGAAGCTACGGATACCGGTGAGTTCAGCCAGGGCACTGGGATTAACCGCTGCCTCTAAGGCGAGAACACCGAAAAGTTTTTCCCGCACTTCAGGTAGGTCAAGAACGGTAAGCAATTGCCGGGTAAAGAGCTCGCGCAGCTGATCTTCACTCACCTTCGCCGCCGCTGCCGCATCAGGCCAATTGGCGGGGCCTGCGGAGGCCACCGAGACCGGTTCATTATCAGCGAGGTGGACGGAGGTTGGCTGATCTCCAGTATCGTCTTCGGGGAAGTCTTGGCTATCCGTCACCGCCATGTCGTCCTCTTCTGCCGCAGACAGGAGCGATGAAGCGGTGGATGTTTCGTCCGCTTCCTCGACCCCCTCCAGAAGGGCCTGCAACTCCTCTTCCAAGGCGAGAGAGTCGGCTAAAGCATCATCGGCAGTTGTTTCAGCGATCTCTTCGCTTTCGCCTTCGGCTTCATCTTTGCTTTCGGCGCTGTCTGCGATCGCGGCAACCACATCTTCAGCCTCTTCGTTGCCGGCCATGACTGCGGTCTCATCCGTGTCCGCTTCCTCATCGCTGGCTTGCGCGATCGCCGGCTCTTCCTCAGCATCGGAACCATCATGGTCCGCCGCTTCGACTGGCAGGGACTCTGTCGAGGGCGTTTCCTCACCGTTTTCAGTACCCTGGATCGAAGCGATCTCTTCGAGCAGAGCATGCAACTCAGAATCAAGACTGCGAATCGAGCGGGTTAAGGCTCCTGGCTCGCCGGCCCCATTACCGGATTCGAAAACATCCATTTGTTCTTGCAGGGATGAGCGCTGCTCCTGAATTTTTTCGGCACCGACAAAGAGGCGGGTTAAACGCGTCGATCCGTCTTCGCAGGATGATGTCTCGGGGAGCTCGTCATCGACCTCTTCAACTGGAACAAATTCTCCAGCCGGGTATTCGGTAGCGACGCGATCGGCTAGCTCCTCCATGGCCTGAGTTGCACTATCGGCAGCGGCGGCCTGGGCCTGCTCTTCAGCGGCAAGGGCGGCAGCTATGACCGATTCTGCGATGACCGTCTCCCCGTTATCATCGTCATGCACCGCCTCCTCTGCTGAGATGGGACCTAGCTCGTGCACAGCGCCATCATCCTCCTCGCCAGAGATCGATACTGGAAGTGGACTGGCGGAATCTTCGGAAACGGGCTCGGCTGGCAGGGATGCAACTCCCTCTGGGATGGACAAGGCCTCTCCCATCGCTGGTGCCGCAGGCTCTTGAGCCGAGGCGGCAAGATTTTCATCCGCCGCAGCAGGCAATGACAGATCTGAGACAGTCTCAGTCAGGTCTAATGGGGGTTCGCCTGCGTCTTCTACAGCCGCATCGTGATCAATCGTCGGATAATCCAGTGGGGCATTCGGGCCATCAAGGACCGGTTTTTCGATGGCACTGGCATCACTATCGCCAGAAGATGAAGTATCAGGAATGGCAACAGCATCATCAGTACCAGCGAGATCTTGAGTCAAAGGGCTCGATTCGCCTTCACTAGAGAGAGGCGTTAAGGCCTCTGGGAACTCCGGAGCTGGCTGGTCAGCGAGAGAACCCTGGTCTTCAGGAGCAGCGATGGAAACGGAGTCATCCAAAGTGCCATCTTCGGCTTGAACTGTTTGCAGGACGATTTGCTGTCCATCCAATTCATCCAGGGGCAGATCCATATCAGGCTCAGTGGCTGGATCAGGATTCGGATTGTCGAAATCAAGACGGCCGCCGCTTTGCCGCTCAAGGTGAACCATCGTCTCTGTATCATCAGACACCTGGGCCGTGGTCAGCGCTGCCGCCACATGCCCTGGCAGATCGCGCAGTAATTCCATCTGAGTGTTCAAGGCGTGCAGGCCTTGAAGTAGAACATGGCGATCCAATTCAGCCTGCTTGGCAATGCCTTCAAGGCTCTGGGTTACCCCAGCAAAGAGCTCTTGCATGCCACTGGTCATCGCCTTAACGCTGGCAGTAGAGAATTCTTCAGCCGTCGGCATGCGCAGGGCCGAGAGGCGCTCATTCATCGACTCAAGATGAGGACTCAGGCCGCTGGTCACCAATTCGACAATGGCCGCTGGATCTGGGGCGCTGGGACTCGGCTGGGCGGCTTCCTGAACCAGGCGGTGCAGGGGTGCGAGAAGTTCGGCAACCCGATCTTCGGCTGCTTGCTGGGCTGCGGCGGCTACCTCAACCGCCGGGTGTTCGGTTCCGCTGGGCCAGTCGGCGAGTTCTGCCGCCGGCGGCGGATTGGAAGCAGGAAGAGTGGTGACACCAACGGCCGGAGTGTCGTCTTCAAGGGCAGGGGAAGCATCCAGGGGATCAGCCTGAATTAGGGCATCTTCTGTGGGCACCGCTTCGTCTATGGTGTCCTCATGAATCTCTGCCTCTTGCAGCGCCGCACTGTAGCGATTGGTGAGGGAACTTAAGTGTGGATCTGGGGATGGGGGGGCATAGGCACCAGCCAGTCGCTGAGCCCGGGCCGCGGCGCTGCGTTCGTTCTCCCGGCCTTCAGCCATGCGGGTGGCCAAGGCCAAAAGATCCGCGCAGAGATTGGATGCCAATTCTGGATACCCACGACGAAAGAGGGCGTGGGCATGGTGCAATTGCTCAAGCACCGGCTGCACTTCAACCCCGGCCTCCTGCATGGCGGTAAGGCGGGTCTCTAGGCGATCAAGGGCCGTGCGGGCCTGTTGCTCGATGGAATCGTCTTCTGCCATGTCATTACCCTTTCACAGGCCCAGCTTCAGGGCCCAGACATCCTAGCTACACCCAACATCAGCGGCATCTGGAAAGCTCTGCATGTCTATGCAGATAGCCAAACCGGGGGATGCCAGGGCCTGCTGCAGTATCGTCCCCAGCGCTAGCAACCTAAGTACTTTTCTCGACCAACCGCTTCTCTGAAGCTGGGGGAAAGAAGGCAGTTGCGCATCCTGGCATAGATAGGGCCTTTTACAGGCTCATCATTCACCACCCTAGCGTCAGCGCCAAAAGCCCCTGGGGCGATCCCTTCTCGGCATTATGGTCTCTGGCAGATCTGCCAATTCGGCGGCAACATCAGCAAGGACAAGGCCCATGGAAATCCACAAGCTCTTCGAGATGATGGTAAAATACAACTCCTCAGACCTCCATCTCAAAGCTGGCCAACCTCCGGTCTTCCGGGTCAGCGGCCAGCTTACCCGAATGCAGAATACCCCGCCCATGAACGGCGAGGATACCCAGCGACTCCTCACCCCCCTGCTTAGCGAAGACCACCGTGAAATTCTGCACGAGCGGGGGAATGTGGACTTTGCCTATTCCATGGCCGGTATCGGCCGCTTCCGCTGCAATATTTTTATGCAGCGCGGCGCCCTCTCAGCGGCTATCCGCAAAGTTAACCTGCACATTCCCCGCTATGATGAGTTGAACCTGCCGGTATCGGTGGCGCGCTTAGCGCAGTTTGAGCAGGGACTTATCTTGATCGGCGGGGTCACTGGTTCTGGTAAATCTACCACCCTGGCCAGTATCCTCAATGATATTAATGCCAACCGTCGCTGTCATATTCTGACCATAGAAGACCCCATCGAATATCTCTTCCATGACGATAAGGCGATTATCAATCAGCGCGAAATCGGCATTGATGTAATGGACTTTGATGATGCCCTGCGCTCGGCAGTGCGCCAAGACCCGGACGTTATGCTGGTGGGCGAAATGCGCGATGCCGAAACCTTTGAAACCGCCCTCACCGCCGCTGAAACCGGACATCTGGTGTTTGGTACCATCCACTCATCGGGAGCTCCGCAAACCATCGGCCGTCTTCTCGACCTATTTCCCGAGAGCAAACACGAGCAGATTCGCACCAGCCTGGCCTTCAATCTGCGCTGTATTATGAACCAGAAATTGCTCAAAGGGGCCAATAAGGATGTCCCACGTGTCCCCGCCCTGGAGATTATGTTCACTACCCCGATGGTGAAAAAGCTGATCCAGGACAGCGAAGATAATAAGCTAATGGACGCCATTAAAGGGGACAAAGAGCACGGCTGCCAAACCTTCAATACCGCCCTTACCGACCTCTATCGGCGCAAACTGATTAGCAAGGACACGGCCCTGCGCGCATCCCCCAATGCCGAAGAATTGCGCATGAATATGAGCGGCATTAGCACTTCTGATGGCGGTGGTCTTATGTAGCCCCCGTGGGATTTATTGGATCGCCGTTGGCGCCTCCAACGGTAGCGATTCCTGGGGCTCGACCTTGAAGCTGATGATCGGCACGGTGCCGTAGTCGATGAAATCGACACCGTGGCTAAAGGCGTTAGGATGCTGACTGACGAGGCCGAAAACCACCCGTGCACCACTGCTCCAATTGGCGCTGTCAATACCACGCACCCAATCATATCCTTCGATATCAAGATCCGCATCAAGGCGGTAGCCGCTGACATTCATGGCCTCAGCTTCCAGCTGCACCCACTGCACTTCGCCCTTGCGACTGACCCGGCGCTGCTCGACAAGTAAAACTTCTATCAAATCGAGGGTGCCACTTGAATCAGCATAGATAATGACCCGCGAACGGGTTTCGATATGATCGCCAGAACAACTACTGAGGATCAACAAGGACAAAGCCAGTCCGAGTACATGCAGGATAAAGCGCGACATGGCAATTCTCCGGAAAATGGCCTAAAAGGGAAAGGCGGACACTGCAAGAAGCTCAGCATTTGACCTGGGTTTCAGGATCTCTTAGTTCAACGATGGGGGAGGACTTTCGCCTATCCGCAGGAGTTGCTCCCATAAGTCTTCGTCTGGCGCCGAGTCCATCAAGAGATGGGCATGGCCTGATCGCACGATCCAGGTTCCCAGGTGCACCTCCTCGGCTAATTGACCGGGTGCCCAGCCGGCATGGCCCAAGAACAGCCGCAGCGGCCTTGTTTGAGCCGATTGGACCTTCGCTAAACGCTCGCGAAGGGCTTCGGATTGGCCGCCGATGGCAATATCTTGGGCCACCGGAAAAGCCTCGGGGATTCCGTGGAAACGATGTAGCAACAGGCCTTTATGCATGTCCACCGGGCCACCGGCAGCGACCAGGCATGAATCCTTCAGTGACTTTGGGCAATCTTCCCACACCGTGCCCAAGCCCATCGGCAGGGGACGGTTAATAATCACCCCCATGCTCCCGCCGGCATGATGTTCAAGCAGATAAATAATGCTGCGCACGAAATGGGCCTCCAGCAACTCCGGCTGGGCGACAAGAATGGCGCCGCTGCGCAAAATGGCCATCAGGGTGCCGCCACTCCGCTGCGCCAATTCATAGAAAGGCCTGACAGGGATTCCACACCCTGGGCGACTAGGCTGAGTGAAAAGCTCTCATCGGCGGGAAGATCACCAATGTGGGAAACCAGATCCTGCTCGGCACCGGCTATGACGATGGTGATTTCCAGGCCGCTGAGATCTGTTCCACGCTGGTTATGCAAGTTCCCCTGAATTTTCAGCATACCTTCCGCGCCCCGGCTCTCGTCGATGGTCAAAACCAAGCCCTCTACCGCAATCTGCGGCCGAGCAGGCCTGGCTGCGCCGCTATCATCCGGAGCACTCTCACCTGCTACGCCATACGCCAGACCGGTCTCAAAACCGGTCCAGGCGCTAATCCCATCAAGGTCAGTGCTCCATTCAACCACGGCCCCTGGCTGCACCCGTGGTAACGTGGCCAGGCGCTGGGCCGTGCCGCCAGGGGCTGCCTCGACACCTAATAAATCAATGGTGATTTCCACCCCAATCAGGGTTTCATTGGTGCCATTGCGCAGTTTGCCATGGAGTCGACCTTCGTGGGCGCGAATCTCAGCGATCTCAACCACCGGCTGATCGCTAAAAGCGCCAGCCTCTAAGACCATCTGCTCTACCTCGGCCGAAGTGACCCCAATTTGAACATTATGAAAAGGTGGGGTGCGATCGATTAATACCCGATGCTGCTGGGCGTAGCCAGCAGGGACGGTGCCGCCATTGGGCTCATAGGGGTGCTCAAGCAGCACTTTACCTTGCCCATCGCGCAGGCGCAGGGTTAACTTTACCCCCTGGGCCTCGACGCCGCCCTGATTGCGCAGCCAAAAAAGCACCACGGCCTGACTGCGAGCGTTGCGATCCCACATCGTATCAAGCACCACCAATTCAGGCACCGAGCTGGCTGCTCCTTCACGGCGAGGTAGCATTTGACGGTCAGTAGCCAGGTAAGAGGCAGCACCACCGGACCATTCCAGCTCTACCCGGTAGGCAGGAAAGATGGGCGTATTGATCATGTAGGAGGCATCCACTTCAGCGCCCGTGGCTACCGATCCTAGGCGCTGCCAATGCCCTGTCCGGGCGGCTTGCAGTGGTGCTAAGTCTGGTCCTAAAGGCAGGATACGCACTCGCAGATCACGCAGGTCCTGGGTTCCGGCGCGAACCCGTAATTCCCATTGGAAAAATGGCTGATAATTGCGATCTGCCCGGCCAGACCAGACAAACATCCCGCTAAACACCGGCTCTGGGCCATGGGCCTCAGCCACCTGATCGGCCTGACCTGCCCAAACCTCGGCAGTATCAACACCGCGCTCCATCGGCTCGACCGCCAGACTGGGGTTGGCGAAGATCACGCCGAGCAGGAAAATCAGAATCATCAATAACTGCATGGGCATGGGACGCTCCAAAATAAGGCCAACGCAGGATAGGTGCGTTAGCCGAGTATAGGGTAAGCATAGTGAACGCTAGATGAACCGGTGAGGTTCATTATTCGGTGGGTGAGGGAGCTCGCGTAGGCTTTGGGCGACCAGGTCGCGGGAGATCGCGCCCACTGGACCTGGATCGCTGAGCCCTAGGCTATCCGCCTATGCTGCATCAAACCGACGATATTCGCATTCGCCAGCTCAAGCCGCTGATTCCGCCTGCCATTCTCATGGAGGAATATCCCCTCAGCGAAGCTGGCTCGGCCACCATTGCCGGCAGTCGGGCAGGCATTGTCGATTGCCTGCGGGGTAAGGATCAGCGCTTGGTGGTGGTGGTTGGCCCCTGTTCGATCCACGACCCCGAGGCGGCGGTGGCCTATGCCGAAGGATTAAGCGAACAGGCGCAACGTCTTGGCGAAGATCTGCTCATCGTCATGCGGGTGTATTTTGAGAAGCCGCGTACCATCGTTGGCTGGAAAGGGTTGATTAACGACCCCCATCTCGATGGCAGCTATGCCATTAACGAGGGACTGCGTGCAGCCCGCAAACTCCTGTGTCGCATTACCGAGTTGGGCTTGCCCAGCGGCACCGAATTTCTCGACACGATTACCCCACAGTTTATCGGCGATCTCATCAGCTGGGGTGCCATTGGCGCCCGCACCACGGAAAGTCAAGTGCACCGCGAACTGGCCTCCGGACTCTCGGTGCCGGTAGGCTTTAAAAACGGCACCGATGGCAATATTAACATTGCCCTGGATGCCATCCGTGCCGCGGCCCATGAGCACTGCTTCCTCTCGGTGACCAAAAACGGCCTATCTGCCATTGTCGCCACCCATGGCAATCCGGATTGCCACGTCATTTTGCGCGGCGGCAGCAAGGGGCCAAATTTCGGCCGCGATATTGTCGCCTCCATTGCCGCACAACTAGAAGCCATGAGCTTGGTACCGAGGGTCATGGTTGACTGTTCTCACGGCAATAGCGGGAAAGACCCGCGGCGACAACCTGAAGTTGTGGCCTCAATCGCCAAGGATATTGCGGACGGCGCCAATGATATCTTTGGCGTTATGATTGAAAGCCACCTCTTGGCTGGGCGACAGGACCTGAAACCTAATCAGCCACTAATCTACGGCCAATCGATCACCGATGCCTGCCTTGGCTGGACGGACACCGTACCAGTTTTAGAACATCTTGCCCAGGCCGTAGCTAAGGCCCGTCGTCGCAATCATCCTCAATCCCCATAGCCCTTAACATCCCAGCCTGTAACATTTCTGGCGTCATCGGTTTACTCAAGTGAACCGACATACCCGCTTCATAGCAGGATGCTATTTCATCATTGAGAACACTGGCCGTTAGAGCAACAATGGGCAATTGGGTCAGACCATTGCCGCGCTCAAAAGAGCGGATTTCTTGCGCTGCAGTTATTCCGTCCATAACCGGCATCTGTAAATCCATAAGGATTAAATCAAAGGCATCGTGCTGACGACGTATTTCATCAACCACCTCTTGACCATTGCTCACGATGGTTACATAAGCCCCTAGTTTACGCAGGTAAGAATTTGCCACCGCTTGATTAACCTGATTATCCTCTCCCACCAGCACCCGAAGCCCCTGTAAGGCTTCCAGACGAGGCAAACTCCGACGGGCCACGGCATGAGCCTCGGCGACGCTGTGACGCGTCGCCAATTCATCTCGGCGGTACCGATGATGATCAAGGGCGGCTACCAGAATGTCGAGCAACAACTCCTTTGGTAAGGGCTTAGTGAAGAAACCCGTGAAACCAGCGGAGCGAGCACGCCCCGCATCCCCACGCCGGGCCGACGATGTCATCAAGACTAAGGCTGGATACTTAGGGCGCTCGCTCAGCAATCTCCCCAGTTCTAATCCTTCCATGCCAGGCATATTGCGATCCATCAATACCAGATCCACCTTCTCCGGTTGGGAATCTAAATAGCGCAGGGCCTCAAGAGCCCCGCAGGCAGTGCTCACCATAGAACCGGCAGCCTTTAACTGTTCCTCAACCACCATCCGTGACACGGCATCGTCATCGACCACCAGCACGTGCAGCTTCAGCGATCCATGGCGATCCCGCAGTTGCCAACGACGTGTGTCAGGTGCCGGCGTGAGAGGCAAGGAAAGCATGAACTGCGATCCATGGTCGAGAATGGATTGAATTTCCATTTTCCCACCGATGACATCAACCAATCTACTCACAATGCTCAAGCCTAAGCCGGTGCCACCAAAACGACGATTGGTTGACGCTTCGGCCTGAGTAAAAGGTTGGAGGATATGTTGCATAGCTTCAGGGCTCATGCCAATCCCTGTATCTGATACCACCAGAGAAAGTCCGCAGCCCTTATCATAGCGGACCGCAATAAGAATATGACCCTGCAGGGTGAACTTCGCCGCATTACTTACCAAATTATTGAGAATTTGACGCAGGCGGCCAGGATCACCCATAAAACGCTCGGGAAGATCGTCATCCAAGGAGACAATCAACTCTACCGCCGAATTCGACAAACGTGGCCGAAAGAGGGCACAAACATCGTAAATTAAAGCCCGCAAATCGAAGGCAATCGATTCCAGTTCTACCCTGCCTGAGTCGAGTCGCGAAAAATCGAGGATGTCATTGAGGATGGTCATCATCGCTTCGGCACTGCGATATGCAGTGCTGGTGAGATCATGCTGCTCGGGAGTAAGACTAGTATCCAAAAGCAACTCTAGCATACCAAGCACCCCATTCATTGGCGTGCGGATCTCGTGGCTCATATTATTAAGAAATTGCTCTTTCGTCGATGTGGCTTGCTGAGCATCACGCAGGCCTCCGGCAAGGACGATTTCGCGTTCACGCAAGCGCTCAATCAAGGCTCGTTCGGCACTCACGTCGTAAAGAGTGCCGATAATGGCTTGCCTGCCAGGTTTAGGATGCGCAATCAAAGAGAGATGTAGACGCACCCAAAGCAAGACACCATCCGCAGCACAAGTACGGAACTTCACCACCGCCTCATGAGACCCATCCAAATCGACAAATATGCGATCAAAGGCTTCGGGATTTGTTTCGCTGCAACTCAGGGCACGGGCAATGGGGACGCCGATAAATTGCTCTGGGCGACATTCCAACCATTGTCGTAATCGATCATTGCACCATCGTATAACACCGTCGCCATCGGCAAGAAAACAGGGCTGCCCCATAGCATCGAGAATGCTGGTTTGGGCGACATCCGCCCAAATCGGCAGCGCGTCATCTTTGCTGCTTTGCTTGTCGGGATCCGCCGAATGATGGGACATATGCGCATTCAATGTCTGCCCCCGCCCTTGTCGAGCATAAAGCTGGGCCGACTTCACACCTTGCTTGAACTACCATGAGTGATCCCACAGGGCCCCTAGATGCTGCACGTATCCGCGGTGAAGTAGCAATGACCCGCAAGCTCAGCGCCAGCCATCGCCTCATCGAGGTGCATCTCCACGGTTCTAGCGCCGATGGCCTGCGCCTCGACCGATTTTTGGCGGTAATCTGCCCAAGTCTCACCCGCAGTCTTTTCCAAATGTGGATTCAGCGCGGCGAAGTACTGCACAATGCCCAAATAGCCCAGGCCAGCCGAAGGGTGGCCAAGGGTGATCACATTCGAGTCTATGCCCAACTGCCCGCCAATCCTGATAATCTTGAACACCATGACGCCGCCCTCAATATCGTTTATGCAGAAGAGGATTTTCTGGTGGTTGATAAGCCACCAGGCCAATTGGTACACCAGGCAGGACGGGTATTTCATGGTACCTTGCTGGGCCAAGTACAACGCTATCTGGAAGAACGCGGCCGAGATCCCGAGGAAGCACGATTGGTCAACCGCATCGATCGGGAAACCTCCGGTCTGGTACTCGTCGGCCTCAGTGCTCATACCCAGCGACTGCTTTCTCAGGCCCTGGAACGACGCGATGTGGAAAAGACCTATCTCGCCTTGGCCCATGGTTGCCCGCAGCCTTCCCACGGACATTGGCGCGACCCCATTGGGCCCGGCTTAGACGGCACACCTAAACGCATGGTGCGCGCCGATGGCCAATCCTGTCACACCGAATATGAGACGGTCGAAAGCCGCGCCGGCATCAGCTTGCTGCGCATTACCCTGCACACCGGCCGACAGCATCAAATACGACTGCATGCCGCGCACCATGGTCATCCCCTCGTTGGCGATTGGGTCTACGGTCAAGCCTGTCAGGGACTGCCAGGACAAGCCCTCCATGCCCATCGTCTCAGCTTCCGTCATCCCCACCATGGAGATGTCATCACCATTACATCAGCCCTGCCCTCAGCGCTGCAGGATATTTGGCAGGCGGCCGACCGCGGGCTGGCGCCCAAAATGCGCCAACTCAATGAGGCCGAGCAACTGCGCCTCAAAGACGCCGATCAAGGGCGTCGTCGACGCTTGCCACCATGGATCGACTCCGAAACGGCCGCCATGATTCAGCAGGAAATGGGGTATCCGCCATTATCCGCCAACGATCAGGTGGACGGCGGCAGCAGCAGCAAGGATCAGCACGAGAGCATCGAATAGCCGCTGATTCAACCGTGTAAACAGCCAGGCACCAAGCAACACGCCAACAATAATTGCTGGCGCCAGGATCACATTTAAACGCAACGAACTTCCAGTAATCAGGGGGGCTTGCGGCACCAGTAGGCCAAGAATTAAGAATAAGGGCACCTTGCTGAGGTTAAGCAGGAGGAAAAACCAAGCATTGGTCCCCATAAAAGCCTCTTTTTTGGCGCGCATGCCGGCCAGATAAAGCGCCATCATGGGCCCGGCGGCATTGGCCAGAAAGGTAGCAATGCCGGCTCCTGAACCATACAATACTACGCTTAATCGCCCACGCGGCACCAGTCGATCGCCCCACCAACGGCGCAGACATAATAGAGCCACCATAACCAATATAACCATTCCAATAATAGAAGTAAATACCGCATCCGGCTCTCCGGCCGCCACTTCGCGTAGGCCCAACCACCACATTAAAATAAAGCCTAGGGGAAGCCCTAAGCAGACGCTGGGCAGTAAGCGCAGGAGATGATCCCAGCGGGCGTGACGACGATAAAAAAGCACGGCAAAACAATCGGCGATGATCAGCATCGGCAATAGCGTTCCCACCGAGGCCCGGCCGCCAAAGGCCACTGCCATTAATGGTACCGCCACCAATCCCAGGCCAGGCAGGCCGGTTTTAGCACAACCAACGATCAGCGCGGCGAGGCCAGCAATAAGCCACTGCCACCATTCGAGGGCCATTAGCGACGCCAGCGACGGGAGAGAAAGGACATGACGCTGCGCGCATCGCCGTCTTCGGGCCGCGCAACGGTAGCTAAACCATGGCCGTCGAGAAAGAGCACTGTGGCATGGCCGGAATGGCGATCCCAGTCGACCCCGGAGGGTACGAGATGTCCCCATTGGCCCATGCCAGTTTCACCAGCAACGGCACTGGCAAAGAACACTACCTCAGCGGCATCAGGGATATTGAGCGCACTGGGATGGATTGGCCGACCATGACGACTCAGCCAATCATTCATTTTATAGCTTTTTGGGCTCGCGTTATTGAAGGTCTCCGGATTGCGCCAGCGAAAAGCGGGACTCTGAAAGATGGTGTTTTGTCCCCGTACATCAGGGGCATCGACGTAGGCGGGAAGGCGGTAAAACCAAGCAGGAGAATAGGCCGGATTGGTAATGCCGTGATTGCGCGAGGCTGGATAGCGCTCGCGATGATCAGCGGCATACATGAGTGCGGCCATACCCACCTGACGCAGATTGGATAGGCAAGCGACACGCAGGGCAGATGCACGCACGCTACTGATCACTGGCAAGAGCAGCGAAAATAAAATGCCAATAATCGCCACCACCACTAACAGCTCTGCCAGGGTGACTCCCCTGCAAGAAGAGCACCGCTGACTGATCATGGAGTAGGTGGCCCAGGAGGACGAGGATCAGCTGGTTTTTCTTTCTCAGCGGCTGATTCAGCAGCGCTCACCTGGGAAACGGCTGCTTCGGAGACCACCGTTTGCACAGTCGAACGGCGATCGCCTAGCGGAACCTCAGAACTGCGCTGACCCACATAGGATTCCGCCAATTGCGTCACGGCGCTAGCCAAATCTTGGGTTTCGGGGCTGCGCATGGCCAGCGGCATCATGCGGCCGGTTAGGGCGGCGCTGGCCTGATCGGTGAGGGCAGTCACCGGTCGATAAATACGGCGGCCGAGATACCAGGCCATAGCCGCACCCATCACCAAGACCACTGAGGCAATCAATGCAAACCAGCTGCGCAAAGGTGAATCAGCAAAGGTGGCTTCGGCATAAAGCAACGAGCGGAATTGACCCTCTGCATCCAACATTGGCACCGCTGCAGCGAAGCGTTTTGGCCCTATCGCCCACCACCGACCCTGGGTGACTGCCAGGATCAATTCCGGCGGCGGATGATCGACTTCGAGGAAGATCTCTCCAAAAGACTCGCGAATCTCGACAACGCCGCCAGCGAGAACGGCAAGAATCTGTGAACCACGCCAAATAGGGTCGCTGGCCACCAAGGCTTTGAGTTGCGCTGGCTGATCGGGCTGAATATGAGCCTGAAGGCTGCGACGTAAACCATCACCGATCTCAGCGCGATGATACGCGCTGACCGTCTCACCCAACCACAGGAGAATAAGCGCCGCAACTACTGCTGGCAGGATCCCCGCCAGCCAGCAGTTCAGCCGAAGTCCCTGTAGGCTCTTGGTGAATCGCATGGGGGACACCATAGACCACAGCGGAAGGCTGCAATACGAAGGTGCTGAGCAGTCCTACGTCAACATTGACAATGCCCCCCTTGAGTTCCTGCAAGCAACCGAATATTTATACATTCATGCCCGATCACTGTGCGATACCCCTCTCTATGCCGAGCTTTTACGCTCCAATCCCCCTTCCGGGCCACAGTAGGCGGGCCCCACGGTTTATGGTAATGGACTAGACATGGCGATTATAACTCACCGCTACCATCTAGAAACACGGCCCATTGATCTCCTTGATGCGATTCCCGAGCACGGCTGGATGCTGCTACGAATCATGAGCAAAGATGAGCGAAGAGCCCTTAATGCGCTTAAGAAATGCGACGACTGCTCCTATCTCATGCTATGGGTCACCTCTACCCGACACTACAGCCGCTCGCGTAAACGGCAGCATACTCGATCCTTCTTGCCTGGCCACGTGTTTGTGCAAAGCTCGAACCGAAACCGCGACCAATTATTTGAGCTCCTGCGACCAGTGCTTAATCTCACGCCTATTCCCGACGGCCACGAATTCGTGGAAGAGTTGCGCAATTTTTGTCGCTTATTCGTTGCCGCTGGCGATGAATTAAATCAGCGCCCAGGTTATGCCCACGGTGACCCAGTAGAGGTCATCAGTGGCGCCATGGCCGGCTGTCGCGGAAGAGTTATCCGGCATCGCGGCGGCTGGGAGTTGGTCGTCGGCCTTAGTGTCCTTGGCACTATCGTCACCACGCGCATTGATCTCGCTTCGGTGCGACCATTGGAAAGCGCCTAAAGCCCAGAAGTTTTAAGCTAACGTTCGCGTCGGGCTGCAGTACCACTGAGGATAGTTTCGGCCAAGCGCAAACCATCGAGGCCGGCAGAAACAATCCCACCAGCATAGCCTGCCCCCTCACCCGCAAGGTAGAGCCCAGACAGGCTGCTTTCTAGGGTTTCTGGATTGCGCTCAAAACGGAGAGGTGACGAGACTCGCGTTTCCACCCCTATCAAGGTGCCTTCGCGGGCAAAGCCTGGCACCTGGCGATCGTAAAATTTCAATGCTGCGCGCAGGGCAGCAACGGTTGCCGGTGGCAGGATACGATCAATGCGGCCAGGCACCACACCCATGCGATAACTTGACGTCTCAACTTTAGGCCCGGCCTCGCCACGCAAAAAAGCCGCGCTGCGCTGGGCTGGACAAGCATAATTACCACCACCTGCCTGATAGGCCGCCTGCTCTAGGTGATCAATGAGAGCAAAGCCTGCCTCGGCCGCTTGCCGTGCTGCCAGTTTGCGATCCACCGGTTGATTGACAATCAGCCCGGCATTGGCCCATCCAGAGGCACGGCCGTGGCGGCTCATACCATTCGTTGAGAGCTGACCAGGATCGGAGGTGGCAGCGATAATTTCACCGCCGGGACACATACAAAAGGTGGTGGTGGAATCGACGCCGCTATGGGGCGGAGGCCGAGATACCAAATTATACTCTGCCGCCCCGCCCAGATAACGCGGCAGCGAGCAGCCGTAGCGGCCCTGGTCGATCAGCGCCTGCGGATGTTCGACCCGGCAACCCAATTGAAAGCCCTTGGCCTTAATCTCCAAGTCGTGATCCATCAGGGTGTGCAACAGGGCACGGGCGCTGTGTCCCGGAGCAATCACCGTGCACGGGCTCTCCCAACTGCGCCCATCACTCGTGCGCACCCCGAGACAGCGATTAACCTGGCGCAGAATATCGGATACCTCGACACCCCAATGGAAACACCCACCCCAGGCCTCAATCTGCCGGCGCAGCCGCCGTGCCATATGCGGCAGAATATCTGAGCCAATGTGCGGGTGATGATGCCAAAGAATGTGCCGCGGAGCACGAGCTGCAACGAAGGCTTCCAGCAGAAAGCGCATACGTCGATCCTTAACCCGCGTATACAGCTTACCATCGGAATAGGTGCCTGCGCCCCCCTCGCCGAAAAGATAGTTACTGCTGGCATTAAGTTCACGACTTTGGTGGAAATGCTCAATATCCTCGCCCCGACGATCCACATCAAAGCCGCGATCAAGCACCGTCACCCGCGTCCCATGCAAGGCCAATAAATAGGCTGCCATAATCCCCGCCGGACCAGTGCCCACCACCAATGCTTCACGCGGGCGCTCGCCATCCAGATGGAGCTGATAAAGCCCGTCGTTGGCATCGGGCGTAGGCGTGAGAACGGTGACTCCAGCCCCCTCCCGCGGCACCGCCTCAGGGCGCAAGCGGGCCTGCAGGCGATACACCAACTTTAAGTCTTGCTTACGCCGGGCATCAATCGAGCGACGGTCAAGCTCATAGGAGCAGATATCCGATTCCTGCACACCCAAGTGCTTGGCCAGCCAGGGCTGTAAACGATGATCAATACCCACCGGATCGCGCCGCAAAAGCGGCCGAATCGGCACCTCTAAACCATCCACCATGACCAGCTGTTCGCTCATGTAGCGGAATCCTTACCTTCAGCGCGAAAAGGAAAGCTCGGAGAGGGGCCGGTGCCCAGGATCGCCCTAACATTGATAGCCGGTCGAGGAGAGAGGAGAGCGCGCAATCTTGCCCGATTTGACACACGAACGATCCGGGTTCGGTATTGCGAGAGCGCATTCGGGGCCACCATGGGACCATGCGCTGCTTCCTGGCTTTATGCCCTGATGCCGATGGCGCCGAGCGCCTAGAAATCCTGACCCGTCCCCTGCGCCAGTGGGATCTGCCGGCGCGCTGGCAGCATCACCAAGACTACCACCTCACCCTCTGCTTCCTCGGCCACCTCGATCACCAAGAGGCCTTCGCCGTGCGCTATAGCGTTGATGAGTTGGCCGGTTCCCTGGTGAGGCCGGCCCTGGCCTTAAGCGGGCTGGGGGCCTTCGGCGGCAAGACCTATCCCAAGGTGCTGTACTGCGGGATTACCGATGCCGAGCAGCGCTGCATCGACTATCACCACAATCTCTGTGATGCCCTATCGATTCGCCCCAATCGGGATTTCCATCCCCATATCACCCTCTGCCGTCCCCAGGGCCCCGGCGAGCGCCTGGGCCGGGGCTGGGCCGAGATGATCGGCGCCTTCGGGGGCGCCGAGTGGGGCCCAATTACCATGAGCCACCTGGTGCTCTACGAAAGCCGCGGCGGCCCCGGCCAGCGCTATCACCCTCTCCACGCCTGGCCGCTCATCCCCCACGCCGATGAAGGGCGGGCGCGCAGCGCCAGCTAAGCAGCGCCAGACTTCACGCGAGATCGATGGACACCGGGCAATGATCGCTGCCGGTGATTTCGGGGTGGTGGGCGCAGGATTGCACGCGCGCGCGCAGTTCAGGGCTCACCGTGGTATAGTCCAGCCGCCAGCCCACATTCTTGCCACGGGCGCCGGCGCGATAACTCCACCAAGTATAGGCGCCGGCGAGATCCGGGTGGGTTTCACGGAAGACATCGTGGTAGCCGAGGTCATCCAGGTAACGACTCATCCAGGCCCGCTCTTCGGGCAAATAACCGGCGTTGCCCTCATTGGCGGCGGGGCGGGCGAGGTCGATGGGACGGTGGGCAATATTGTAATCGCCCACCAGCACCGTGCCCAAGCCTTGGCCGCGCAGGCGCTGGAGGTGGGCATCCATGGCGGCGCAAAAATCCAGTTTAACGTCGAGGCGCTTACCCGCGTCCTGGGCATTGGTGAAATAGGCCCCCACCACCGCCACATTGCCAAAGATGCCCGTAATCACCCGGCCTTCGGCATCGTGCAGCGGGGCATCCATGCCCGCAATAATGGCATCGGGCGCCTGGCGGGAGAACAGAGCAACCCCGCTATAGCCGGGGCGCTGGGCGGAAAACCAATGGGCATGCCAGCCCTCGGGGGCAGCCATGGCTGGCGATACTTGTTCAGGGCGGGCCTTGGTTTCTTGGAGGCAGAGCACATCCGTGTCCGCCACCACGGCGAGAGGATTCATATCCTTATTCATAACTGCACGGATTCCGTTGACATTCCAGCTAACAATGCGCATGAATCATCCTTTCACTGCAGCAGGGCACTAAGCCCTCTTATTTTCCAATGCAAAACTGAGAAAAAATAGCGCCGAGAATTTCGTCCGAGGTCTGCACCCCCAGGAGTTCACCGAGGCAATCGGCGGCCTGACGCAATTCGGCAGCCAATAAATCATCGGCGCCACGGCGAATCAGTCCCGCCTCAGCGCAGTGATTAAGACGGCCACTGGCCTGGGCGAGCAGCTGGGCCTGACGGGGCGGCAGGCCGGGATCGGCATCGATGGCGGCGGCAACCCGCTGGCCCAGGGCCTCCAGGCCCTGCCCGGAATGGGCGCTGCAGATGAGATCAGCGGCGCTGTCGGCGGCGCCGAGATCGGCCTTGGTGGCGAGGCGCAGACTGGGGGCGGCAATGGGAGGCAGGGTGGCGGGTAGCGGCGCATCGGGGGCACTACACCACAGCACCAGACTGGCCGCCGCCACCAGGGCGCGACCGCGCTCGATGGCGGCCCCATCGAGATCGCGGCCATGCAGGGCTTCGGCGTCGAGCCAGCCGGCGGTATCAATGAGGCGTAGCTGGCGACCGCCACAGGGCCAGGGCGCCTCCAGCCAATCGCGGGTGGTGCCGGCCTCGGGGCTGACCAGGGCGCGCTCGCCGCTAAGGGCATTAAAGAGGGCGCTTTTGCCCGCATTGGCCGGGCCAGCCAAAACCACCAGGGGGGCGCCAGAAAGCTGCTGGGCGCCACGGCGCCAGCGCTGGCAAGCGCCGGCAATGGCGCTTACCTCGGCTTGCAGCCAGGCGGGGTCGTAGGCCCGCACATCCTCTTCTTCCATAAAATCGAGGCCGGCCTCTACCAGGGCGCGCAGATGCAGCAGGCGCGCCCGCAATTCCGCCACTTCATTACCCAGACCCCCACGCAAGAGGTGAATGGCGCGGCGGGCGGCGCCCTCATCGCGGCTATGCACCAGGGCCAGCAGGGCCTCGGCCTGATCCAGGCGCAGGCGGCCATTGGCAAGGGCACGACGGGCAAAATACCCGCCCACCGCCTCCACCGCACCGCTCTCGCGCAGCCACTCGGCGACCACCGTACAGCAGGCAGCCGAGCCCGGCACGGTAAGCTCTGCCAGGTCTTCGCCGGTAAAACTGCGCGGGCCCGGACACCACAGGATTTCACAGGGCAATTGAGCGCCATCCTGCTGCCAGTATCCGCGCCAGGGCCGCCACGGAGCGGGAAGTCCCCCCGCCATCCGCGTGACCAATTGGGGCACGCCCTCTCCCGCTAAGCGGAAGAGGGCGTGCGAACCACCGCTGGCGCTGGCCAGGGCATAACAGAGAGGGCCGGCAGCAGAGAGCATGGCGCTGGCCAGGCCCTAAGCCTTCGCGGGGCTGGTCATTCCCAACTTATAACGGATCCACTTAATCTCGATGGTAGAGATCAGGGCCGACATGGTGAAATACAGCACCAAGCCAGAGGGCATATTATAGAAAATCACCCCGAAGAGCACCGGCAGCCAGCGCATAATCTTCATCATCTGCGCCGCCTGATCATTGCCCGAAGTATTCGGTGGCGGCTTATTGGAGAAGGTCATAAATAGGCTGATCACCATATAGAGAATGGGCAGCACATTGAGGGTTACGGTAAAGCCCAGCAGGGTGCCGAAGAAGAAGGTTTGATCCGGCAGGGTGAGATCGGGAATCCACAGGAAGGATTCGCCGCGCAATTCGGCAACGTGACTAAAGGCCTGATAGAGGGCGATAAAGATCGGCATCTGGATGAAAATAGGCAGACAGCCGCCGAGGGGATTGACCCCGTGTTTGCGCCATAATTCCATGGTCTTGGCATTGCGGGTTTGCGGATCGTTCTTGTACTGCTCTTGGATGCGCTTGAGCTCTGGCCCCAGTTTGGCCATCGCCATCATGCTCTTCTGCTGTTTAAAGGTGGTGCGGTACAGCAGGCCCTTAATCGTGAGGGTGAGCAGCACCACGCCAAGGCCATAGCCAACGCCGGGGATCGAAGCCAGGGCCAATAGCATCCAAGCGAGGATGGAGGAAAGCACGCGGAAGAAGCGATGGAAACCATCGGTGTATTCCAAACGCTGCTCTTCAACGGTGAGCCGGGCCAAGTCTTCACCGCGCATGGAGGCAATGGTGATCGCCCAAGTAATGCGCAGGGTTTCGCCGGCAGCGAGACGGAAAGGGCTATTTTCCGGCGTGGTATAGGTTGCCTGGATAAAGGCCTGGCGCTTAGTATTAGGGCCGCCAGGACCTTGTTCAAAGCCCTCGGAGTGAAACTGCAGACGATGCGGAATACCGGATCCTACGGCGGCTGTTTCCACCACCGCCGGAGATCCAGGGCCACCACCCGAGCCGCCGCCCCCCGGGCCACCGCCGCCATCGACAACCGCTTCTGGGGCTATCATTTGCGGCTGGGATCCCCAGGTGACATTGGGCCCCATATCGACATGGCCGGGCTTCCAGATGGCCGTGAAAAAACGGCTCTTAAGGGCAAGGTAGTCAAAGGTTTCGTCAACCAAACCAACGGGGGTACGGGCGCGGACACTGGGAAAAGAATCCCGACGCACCAAATCGCCGCCGGAACCACCCCGATGCTCGGCAACGGTGAGGTGCCAGGATTCATTACGGCCGACATCCTGATGGATGCCATTGATTGGAAATACCACCGGTGATAGATCCTGCGCCTGCTCACCCTGGTTGTGTACCAGTAGAGTGATATCCGCAGTGGCGCGGCCGGGGCGCATACTATAGCGCATTTCATAAACCAGCCCGCTCTCTTCCTCCTGATGGCGAAAAGTCACGGAATGCGGCTGTTGATCGCTGATCTCCCAAGCCGGGCCGCGATTATTATGCGGCCCCACTGGCGTAATGCGCAGGCCGCTCAGCCAATTATGCAGAGGGCCGAAGGGGTTATGCCGCCCCATCACGGCGAGATGCGGGTGCGGTTCGCGGCCCTGCTGCTCCTCGCTAAGAAAGTGATCGGGGAGTTCAATCTCACCGACTTCACGCAGACGGAAACGGCGGATAGCGCCCATTTCCCGGGTCAGCTCAAGGATGCCTACTTCATTGGCAATCACCACATCCTCGCCGTAGTCGGGCAGGATTGATAGCAGCGCAGTCGGAGCCGCGACGGGCTGAGGAGAGTCCGCCGTTGAACCTTCCTCGTCTTCTGCGACCGGCGCAGCGTCCGCTGCCTCTACCGCCTCGGCATGTTCGGCCACCGGCTCGGCTAATGGTGAGATGGTGGTTTCGGCTGCTGGCAGGCAGACCAGCCACAATCCAGACCAGGCCAGCATGATCGAGACAAAAAGCGCACGCAGGAACATAGACACACTCTCCGGCCCACCGAGGGCAAGTCATAGGCTGAAATTCGAGGCAGCAGCATGGTGCGCCCCTGGCCCTGGCAATCCGCAATCGGCCCCGCCCTCCAGGGCGGCGCAAAGCTCGGTTAATTCATGGCTAACCCCATGGCCTTGTGGATGCGCCACGATTGCAGGCGCGCGACGGCCCATCTTTTAG
>REDX01000115.1 GCA_007695355.1 Planctomycetota bacterium | reverse complement strand
GGGATGCAGTGGCTACAGGATCGCTGCCGGCTGTTTGCTCCGTCGCCGCCGGCGTCGTCCGCTGCTGGCTCCTAGCGAGGTAAGAAAAACCGACGGCCCTCGAAAATGTGATTTAAGCCAGCCATCGCTGCTGAGCATTGGGCCGCTTGGTTCCGATGTCGGCTGGCATGGCGCGATTCTACGCGGTCGCCGGGGAGTTTTGCTGTTCTGGTCGCAGTGCATCACAGGTAGCCCCCCCCACAGCCCATTTTACAGCGGTATTCACCCCGTCTCGAGTCGCTAGATTTCACTGGTCATGACCCATACCCTAAATTTTCCTAAATTTTAATACCAGCTTACCTATGAATAATTTTGCATGTCCCTAAATTTCAAAATTTCCTAAATTTCACTAAATTTCACTAAATTTCAGCCCCGGCAGCCAGCGTCAAGACTCTGGCTTTCAAAACTTGGTGCGCCTATTGAGCCTGGGCAGCGCGCCCCCGGACAGCGACGAGGAGGAATAGGCGCGGGAGGCCAGCCCGGGTTGAGGACAAGAGAGTAGAGACGCAAGACGAGGGCGCTGATCGCCCTATCGCCCGATCGCCGACCTAAGCCGCCTGTTGGCGGTTGAGTTCGCTCAGGCCTGCGGCTAGGCAGCGTTCGCGGCCGTCGGGGAGAGCTTTGCCCTGGTCGTCGAGGTAGCCGGGCTCGCCGGCGGCGCGGAGGACCTGGTGGCCGAGGAGTACTAAAGCGCCTTCGCGGAAGACGGGGCGGAAGCGGGGGTCAGAGCCCCAGCGGGTAAGCAGGGGTTCGAGCACCGGGGTATTATGCTCGGTACCATCGAAGACCGGCCAATTGCGCTTTTGCGCCGCTGCCAGCACCGCCGCTACCCGATCATCGGTATTGCGGCTGGGAATCAGCTCTAGGGCCTGGATGCCCCAGGCTTCCAGACGATCGCAAAGGGCGTCGATGTCCTCCTCGGCCCCGGTGAGGGGATTGCCAAGGACGGGATAGGTGGGGATGGCGCCTAATTGCAGATAGAGCTGGCGCAGGCCGCCAAGGGAGGGATAGGCCTCGGGGGCCTCGGTGACATAGCAGGGTTTGCCCGCTTTGAGCAAATTCGAGCGGATGGTGTTCTGATCCTTGGCAGGGTCGCCGCTGGGATTATCGCCGACGATGGCGAGGAAACGCGGGGTGTAATTGCCTGCCTGCAGGTAGTCAAAGACGGCCCGCGCCAAATGGCGCTCGGTGGTATTGCCGAGGGGGGTTTGCGAAGCCACCGCTTCCCAATCTGGGCCCGTTTCTTCCAGCACTTGGGCAAAGCGCTGGCGTAACTTATCGAGCATGGCGCGATTGCGGTCTTCCTGGTGGCTGCGCAAGGTTGCCAGCATGGCGGTGGCGGCGGGATCTCGACGCTTGGTGACGCCCTTGCCGCAGAGGTAAATGCGGCCGGGATTACCGGGGTCGTTGAGTAGCAGGCCGCTTTGTTCGGCCTCCCGATCCATGGCCACCGATTCAATGGAGAAGGTGGCCGGCAGGCCGAGGGCGGCGCAACTGTCGGCAAATTCGGGGTGACCATCGACGGTGTAATGGTCGTTAATACCGAAGATTTCGACACCGCTGACGTAGGCCAGCCAGGCCGCCTCGGCCGGCGAGCGGAAGGCGGAGAAGCTATAATTGGTGTGGACGTGGGTATTGGTGCCCAGCAATTCCGGGCGCGGCGTCATCAGGCGCAGGCGCTTGAGGGTGGCTAGGCGCTGATCGGCATCGTCGGCGTAGAGTTGGGGGTCGATGTCGTGCATGGGAGAAACCTTTAAGGGGTTGCAGACGAGGCGGCGCTCAATTGGCGGCAGCAGGAGATAAGCCACTGTCCATCGCTGCGGGCGGCCAGCCAAGGGTCTGGGCCCATGTATTCAAGGCTGACAAAGCCGCTAAAGCCATGGTCAAGGAGGGTGCTCAATTGGGTGCGGAAATCATGGGGGTCGCCAGCCAGGCCGCATTTTTTGGGGGGCGCGTGGACATGCCGTACCCAGGGCAGGAGATGGCCCAGGGCCCAGTACCAGGTGCTGGGGCCAAAGGTGCTGGCCTGAAAAATGAGGCCGAGATTGGGCCGTTCAACCAGCTCCAGGAGGCGCAGGGTGCCCGGGACCGTGTCCATGAGATTCCAGTCGTGGGTTTCCAGGCAGAGGCCGATGCCCAAGGGAGCGGCGGCATCGCAGAGTTCTTGCAGGCAGCGGCGGGTGCGCTGCCACTGCTCAGGGCTAGCATCGGCGGAGCGATGATTGCCGGTAAAGATGCGAATATTGGCGGCGCCCAGCTCGGCGGCCTGGGCGATGACTTGATGGCCCTTAGCCAAGGAATCAGCCGCATGGGCCTCTGACTTGGTGAAATTGTAATAGGCGGAGAGCATCGGTACCTGCAGCGCATGGCGCTGCAGTAGCCGCAGGGCCCGCAGGCGTCCAGAGGTATCGAGACACTCCCAATGCGGTTGCCAAATTTCGATGCCGCTAAAGCCGTGCTCAGCAACGATCCGGATAACCTCCGGCAGGGGGATTTCCACGCTTGGTGAGGGGGCCCATTTGCCCTCACGCTGGAAGCCGATGGAGCACATGCTGGCCTGCAGCGGCGAATTCAGAGACCTCTTGTTCATAGGTGAAATTATGATCTGCGGCTGGCCCATCCAAGGAGAATGTGGACCGATGTTGATCAGATGGCATCTCGCCAATAAACCCTTGTTGTAGGTGATCTAGTTCTGTGAACCGATATCTGTACCTCACGACGGTTGCACCCAGCCTGCCCTTGGGATCGCGGACTGCGGGCTGTTAGTCCTCAACACCCCGCATCGACTGCTTAGGCGAAATATGCTTCGATCATATTCGCTAGGCCTGGGGCCAGCTCATCCTGTCCGTCGCTTATGCCTGGATATGACGCGTTGAAGGCTTAGGCTAGCCACTGATGGTCACTCACTGGTCTTGCCGCTTTCAATGAATACCCTGGCCGCTCCTCAGCATCCCCAGCGCTTGGGCGCCTATCGGGTCAATTCTCTCTTGGGAAATGGCCCCCTGGGTCAAGTCTTTCTAGGGGTTGACACCCGTAATCAACGCCCTGTAGCCCTGCGTCTTTTTACCCCGGGCTTTGATAGCGACGATTTTGTGGAGGCCCTCGGTGGTCTGGTGGATCAGTTGCGCCAACTCGATGATCCCTTGGTGGTGCCCTTGCTTGAGGTTGAACGCGTCAGCGAAGGGTTTTATGTGGCAATGGATTTTCTCCCCGGGGGCGACCTGCAATCGCTGCTCCGTCGGCAGGGGGGGGTGATGGAGTTGACGCAAGCCATGACCGTCATCAGCCAAGCCGCCAAGGCGGTACATGCGGCGGCCGGCGCCGGGATTTTCCATGCCGATCTGAAACCTGGAAGCTTGCTTTTAGACCTTGATGGCCGGGTGCATGTGGGGAATGCCGGGATTTTCCCCCTCGCTATGCAGGTGCGCCGGCTGCGTGCTACCGATCGCAGCTGGGCCTATACGGCACCAGAGTTGGCGTCCACGGATTTCACCGTTGATGCGCGAACCGACATGTTTGGCCTTGGCGCCATCCTCTTCCGCTTGCTTTCGGGAACTCAGCTTTTTTCTGCCAGCGATCCCCATCAAGCGATGCAAGATGTGCGCGCCTGCCGTTTGCCAGACCTGAAAAAAGTCTTGCCGCAGGTTCCAGACGAGGTGCGGGATTGCATCGCTCGTTGCTGCGCGCGACGGCCCGATGACCGCTATCCTTCCCTGCGCAGCCTGCTCGATGCCTTGGAACAGATCACCGACACCCTCCTTGGTCAGCGCCGGGCAGGGGCCGCCATTGAAGCCTTAGACGGTCTTCTGGCTGATCGCCGCGCCCTGCGAGCGGCCCTTGAGCCGGCCCAACTGCGTCGCCTCAGCCGCATGGTGCAGGTGGTCGACCATGGCTTGAAGGCGGTATTGCGACTGGCTCCCGGGGCCTCGTTTAAACGGCAGCTGCTAGAGGTCATCCTTGCCGAGGCGGGTATTCGTTATGGCATCGATGAGGCCGCTTTGAATGAGGCAACGCGCAGCTCAGAGACGGTGCGACTTTTAGTGGTGGCACGGGGTGAAGCTCCTACTCCGGCGCGTCCTGGCCGCGATGTGCGCGGTGACGCGATGGCACCCCTGATGCAAAGCGTGCAACTGCGGATTAGCGACGATGGTTTGCAGGCCTTGGCCCTGGTGCGTCCAGGGCGCAAGGTGCAAGGCGATGAATTGGATGCGGCCTTGGCCGAAGCCAAGCTAAACCAATCTTCTATTAATACAGACGTATTGGTGCAATTGCGCAGTGCTCGCGGATTGAATCAGGAATGCTTGGTGCTTGCAACAGGACGTGCCCCCAAGCCTGGCCAGGATGCGGGATGGCGCCTTTTAGAACAGTCCGGCGATGGTGGCCTGCGGCGGGTGCGTCGTGGTGATCGCATTGCTTGTTGGACCCTGGCCCGTCCGGGCATCGATGGCATCGATGTCCATGGTCTAGTGCTGCCAGCGGCGCAGCCCCGGCAGGCACAGCCAGAGGATCTCCTGGGCGTTGGCGTTGAGTTGCGACAGGACCAGGGAGAACCTCTGCTGCTGGCGAGTCAACAGGGAGGGGTGATTCGGCGTGCTGATGGGGTAGTTGAGGTGCAGCCGATTCACGATGTCGAGGGCGACGTAGACGCCAGTCGGCCACCGGTGGAAAGCGATGAAATGGTGGTGGTGCATGGCAGTGTGCGTAATGGAGGTATTGTCCAGAGTGCGCAAAACGTGGTTATTCTTGGCGATGTCGAAGGCGGCGAAATTAGCGCCGGCGGTGATATCGTCATTAGCGGGGAATTTTCCGGGGGCGGCGGTCAAGTCTGCGCCGGCGGCGGGGTGCAGGCCGGCTCGGTTGCCGGTCGCCGGCTGATTGCCAGCAGTCTCCAGGTGAGCGGAGTGCTTCATGCTGCCTGTGTGCATGTCGCTGGCGATGTGCGCGCCCGCGCCATTGTCGGCGGCGAGGTGGTATGCGGCGGATCCATTGAGGTTGAGGAATTGGGCGATGCTGATGGCGCCACCACCATCGCCCGCTGTGGCACGCATTTGCAGTTGAGTGAGCGGCAGTTGGTTGCCCGCTTGCGTTGGCAAAAAATTAGCGCCGATCGCCGGCGACTTCTGGCCCGCCGGGATGATCTCTTGGCCGATCAGCACGCCCTTGAACTGCGCAGTATGCGCCATCGCTCGGTATCGGTAAGCTGCGCAGAGGCGCTGGCCATTATGCAGCAGGAAATCGCCATCATCGATCAGTCCCTGTCCGGTATTCGCGAGCAAAGTGATAGTCTACGGCATGAGGTCATGGAGCAGGTCGAATCGATGGCCTCGGTGGACGAGGTGCGCGGCCAGGCTCACGTCCTTGCCCGGCATCTCGCCTATCCGGGGGTGCAGGTAAGTATTGCTGATGGTGAGGCTGAAGAGCTTAAGCGTCGTCGACGGCAGTATCGTCTTGGCTTTGGCCCGACTCCAGACGGTGGGGGCGATGGCTTATCTTAAAACCGAAAAAATCTGAACTGCCCGAAGGGGCAGGAGGATTGTCGGCTATCCTTCGCGCAGATCCCCGACATCGAAGAAATCGCTGGCCTGATTGAAGTCTTGGGCCCGGTAGTCTAAATCGCCGATAATCATTTCGACAGTACTTGGTTGCTGGGGATGGATCTCAGCGGATGCCAGTTGATGGGGTTTGATAACCCTCTGGCGACGACTTATGCTAGCGTTTTCGGCTGGCGTCTCCACCTGCGCGGCAAGCATGTTGCCACGGCCCCGGGGTTTTACGACTCCCTGTTGGCGCCCACTACTGCTAGAGATAGGAGAGGTATCGGCATTGACATTGGGCACCGTAAGGCGCCGGCTTTTCTGCGCTGGCGGCGCGGTGGCACCTGGCTTTGCTAGCTTTTCTTTTTGAAAAACAGTAATGCGGACATCGCCACAGGCAATGGTATCCAAATTGCGGATCCGGTGTGGATGTTGGATAATGTTATCATTACAGCTTACCAGGCTGAGACGGGACTCATTAGGTAAGGCCAGGGCTTCTACCATCCACTGCCCATCTACTTGGAAGAGTCGGCAGTGTTGTTCATCGAGGCTGGGATGGGCAATGGTGAGATCGCATGAGCGATGGCGACCAATGGTTACGCTATCGGTGCTTACCTTGATCCGCCGCTGCGCAGACAGCGCCTCATGTTTTAAGCCAATGGCAATGGTCAGACCCATGCAGGCAACATATTCCCCTTCGGCCGGGGGTCAACATGAAGTGCATATTTTAGCGCACTGTGTTCTCATCGTGATGGAGAGGGCTTCCATCCCTCGCTCCCTTTCCATCAATGGGCCCAGCCTTACCAAGTTGTATGAAGAAATTGCCCGACAGCCAAGCACGTCGACCAAGGCCGGCGCCCCTTCGCCCTCGGCACCTGGGAGGGCACTCCCATGCCCTATCGGGCTCTTGCCCTTATACGATGCTTCCTGATCCCTTGACTCTGCAAGCTTTAGGGGAACGTTGTTGTCTTAAAGTCTAGCTAGTGGGAGGACCATCCATGGGCCCAGGCATCTGCCATTTCATTTTGCGCCGCTTGATGGCGCTCATGCTTCCCCTGTCTCTGCTCTGCCTTTCTCTTGGCCTTGGCGCCCAGGAGGGCGTCAACATTCGCATCGGCAGCGCCGAAGGACCAGAGCTGGGCGATGTGCATGCGGTGGATCATGTGGATCCGGGGGCGCAAAGCCTGACTTACGTAATTGTGAATGATGGATCAGACCCATTTCTTTTTTCCCCTTCTATATCCGAGTCGCGTGGTGTCACGAATCCAGTCATCGAAGACGAGGATGGGAATGAGCCAGAAGCGAGTGTCGAGATTGCGCCCAATGAGCGCTTTACATTTCGCGTTAGGTTTACCTTAGAATGGGACGCCGCTTGGTATCTGAACGTAGAAAATGATGACGACATTGGAAATTGGACGATTCGGCCCCTTGAAACAGCCGATGTCGGCATTGCCCTAAGCCGCGATGGGCGGCGGTTGTTTCAAGAATACGTTAACATTTCTGTCCCCTATTACCGACTCCGCGATGGCGTTGGCAGTCTTCCCGATGATTCGGATAGCACCCTCACCTATCAAATTCGCAATCTCGGTACCTTGTATAACCGTACCGTCACCTTGAAGTGGGAGTATTGGGCGGTTGATGAATCCCGTCTGCAATCGTTGACCATTAATGACATAGAGGTGGCTATTGGTCAAGCTGCCGGTGGCGATTTGGATCTGGTGATAAATTTAGCGCCGGGGGCAGAGGCCGATGTTGTCATGCAGCTCCGGCCCAGCCCCGAAAATGGGGATCAATGGTACTTGGGCACCACCAACGATAATTGGTTTAATCTTGAGATTTCGGCTCCCGATGCGGCTTCGGACTACCCCGATCTGGCGACCATTACCACCCGTCTCGCCATCCACGGCAATCGTCAAATTATTCGCTATGACGCCAATGGAGCCAGTGCTGGGACGCCGCCTTATGACTCAGGATTCTACAATCATCAAATCACAGGCGAGCAGATAGTCACGGTTCTAGATAATAGCGGAGCTTTAGCGCTCACCGGCCATGATTTTGCCAATTGGAATACCGCGGCGGATGGTTCCGGGACTGCTTATGCTCCCGCAGACTCCTTTATCGTCACCCCTGTGCCCCAGGTGCTCTATGCCCAGTGGTCCGCCCTTGATTATACCGTAATTCTGGATCCCCAGGGCGGTAGCGGCGGCACTCCGGAGGTGGAAGCGACCTTTCAGATGGCCATGCCCGCGGCCACCGCGCCAACGCGCGAGGGTCACAGTTTTCTTGGCTTCTTTGCCAATGTCGACGGTGGCGGTACGCAGTACTACAATGCCGATATGAGTAGCGCCCATGTGTGGGATATTGCCGATAATCAGACGATTTATGCCCACTGGAATATCGATACCTATAATATCACCTATTCTCCCAATGGCGCCGATAGTGGGGAGGTACCAGAAACCCAAGTGAAAACCTTTAATCAGGATATCGCCATTAGCGGTAATACCAATGACCTGGAACGCATCGGCTTTACCTTTGCGGGTTGGAATACGGCCGCCGATGGCAGCGGCACCCCCTATGCCGCCGGTGCTAATTACGGCGAGAATGCCCCGCTGAATCTCCATGCCCAATGGACCGTCACGACTTATACCGTCACCTATAATGCCAATGGTGCCACCAGCGGCAGTGCCCCGGTTGACCAGACCAAGATTTTTGGCATCGCTCTCAGTCTAGCGGGGAATAGCGGTAACCTGCAGCGCACCGGCTACACCTTGGTGGGTTGGAATACGGCCGCAGATGGCAGTGGCGAGGAGCTGGCCTTTAGTGCCATTTACACGGATAATGAGGATCTTGAGCTCTACGCCCATTGGGTGGCCAATACCTATCAGGTAACCTTCGATCCCCAGGGCGGCAGCGCTCCGGTACCCGAAACTTTGAGCGTCACCTTCGATCAGCCCTATCCCGCCCTTCCCGAGACTTCCCTGGGCGGGCATAATTTCCTTGGGTGGTTTGATCAGGCCAGCGGTGGCGAGCGGATTAGCGCCGGCGATCCGGTGGTCACCGCCGGCAACCATACCCTGTGGGCCCAGTGGGAGGATCAGGGTGGTGGGGGATCCCTGCCGCCGGAATGGGTAAGCGGCTATCCGCGGATAACTCAGCTGCGCTATGATGGACTGGATGTGGTTGTTGGCACCACCGGCGGCGGCGGGCAATCCCATTGGGGTGTGTATCCCAATGCGGTCAATCCGCCTTCGGTTACTCAGCTCCTGGCTGGCCTCGACGGCGATAATCAACCGGCGATCAGTAGCGGGCAGGTTCCCAATTTAGCCAATGCCTTCTTCCGTATTCGCACTGGCGGGCTGCAGCCCCTCACCACCTACCGTTTCTTCGTGGTGGCGGTGAATATTGATGAGGTGGCCCAGGAAGAGGTCACCGAATTGGAGTTCCGTACGGTGGTACGGGTGGAATTCCCTAATATCGATGAGCAGATGGCGATCTCCCAGGGCAGCGATACGGTGTATAATCCTATCGCTCCGGCGACTCCGGAGGGCTGGCAGAATTTGTATGACGCCATTCGCGATCGGCCCAGTCGCGAGGTGCGGGCCTTTGTTTGGGATGCCGCTGATCAGGAATACCGCAGCCTGCCCCTGCCCCAGGCCCAAGGGATGCCGGCGGTGACGCGGGGGGCCTTTTTGGCGACCCGGGTGCGGCTGGGCTTGGATTTCAGCGGTTCGGCCACTGCCAGTCCCTTGGAGATCAGCCTGCAGCCGGGCTGGAATTTTATTGGTATCCCGCCGGTGCTTTCCACCGTCACCGATGAGGTGACAACGGCGATCCCGGTGGATGATTTGGAATGGAAGGATCCCGATGATCTGCCGGTAGCCGCCCTGACGATTATGCGTTATCAATTGCCCCAGCGTAATTACGTGCAGGTATCCGCCGGCGCCGATCTCATCGCCACCCAGGCCTATTGGGTGTATAATCCCGGGGCGGAAAATATTACCATGCGCTTTGATACGGAAATGGCCTTTACCCGCCTGCCGACTTTTCATGCCGGCGAGGAGCCCTAGTTCATGACCGGGCCTCAGCAGGAGCCCCATAATGCGCCACGGCGCCCAGGCGAAGAGCCCGGTCATGCCTCGGATCCCCATGCGCCGACGGTGGTGCCGGGAAGGCCGCCGGCCCCCGCAGGTGTCGATGGCGATGCCCCAACCTTGGCCACTGGGCAGCCGCCGCCGCTTTCCGATGCCGGCCTTGCCGCCACCCGGGTGACCGTCCCCGGCCAGGCGGCCACCCTGGCCAATACCCAGATTACCGCCGTCGCTCCTGGCGCGCGCGCGGGGGCCTCGCTTTCGGTTACCGGGCGCACCGTGCGTACCCGTCCTAATCCGGCTCTCCCGGTGGATGCGCAAACCCTTGATCTTAAACTGCAGTCCAGCCGTTCGTCGGTGCTTGCCGATGTCAGCTTGCATGGATTTGCCGCCGCCCGCCTCCTGCCCGATGAGCAGGAGGTGGTAAACGCCGGCGACACCATCGGCCGCTATGCGGTGCAGCGCCCCCTGGCCGCCGGCGGCATGGGCGCGGTGCTGGAGATCGACGATAAGGATTTCCGCCGCCACGCGGCGATGAAGGTCATCCACGCTCAGCACGCCCGCCATCCCCAGGCCCTCGAGCGCTTCCTTGCCGAAGCCCAGGTGACGGCCCAGCTGGAACATCCCAATATTGTGCCGATCCACGATTTGGGGGTGATGGATGACGGTACCCTCTACTTCACCATGAAGCTGATTGAGGGCGAGAGCCTGGGTACCGTGGTCAAGCGCCTGCGGGCCAGTGATGCCGCCGCCCTCTCGCGCTGGAGCCTGGAAGAAAAACTTTTGGTCTTTTTGAAAATCCTCGATGGCCTGGGTTTTGCCCACGCCCGCGGGGTGATCCATCGTGATATGAAGCCTGACAATATTATGCTTGGCCCCTATGGCGAAGTGCTGGTGGTGGACTGGGGCATTGCCAAGGTGCTGGGTTCGGCGGATGGGGAAGATCCTTTGGTCCAATCCCTGCGTCAGGCGGGATCGGTGGATGCCACCCTGCAGGGCCAGGTTATGGGCACCGTCCACTATATGCCGCCAGAGCAGGCGGCGGGAGAGATCGACGCCCTGGATGCCCGTTCGGACATCTATAGTCTTGGCGCCACGCTGTACGAATTATTGGCCCTGCGCCGGCCGGTGGATGGGGGAAGTATTCAGGCCATCCTGGCCAAGGTTATGATGGGCGAATTGCGGCCCCTGGCCGAGGCGGCTCCGGAGTTACCGGCGGATTTGGTGGCGATTGTGGCTAAGGCGATGGCCCTCGAACAGGAGCAGCGCTATGCCAGCTGTGAAGCCATGGCCGATGACCTGCGTCGCTTTCTGGCCGGCCAGGCAGTGGCCGCCCGCCGCCGTAACGTGATCGAGCGCTTTGGCGCCTGGGTGCAGCGCAATCGGCTGCGGGTGGCGGTGGGCGCGCTCATGCTGCTGCTGCTCGTTGCCGGTATTAGCGGCACCCTGTGGTGGCAGGATCAGCGGGTGGCGTCCCGGGTCGATGGCTTGGTGGATGAGATGGAGCGGCAATTGACCAGCGCCAGTCTTGAATCCTTGCGCCTCGCCGATCGCGCTTTAGCTGAAGCCCAGGCCCTGCGCCCCGGCGATGGCCGGCTTGTGGGCTTAGCTTCGCGGATTAGCGTTGATTTGGCCGAGGCCGAGCGCGCCCGCGCCGCCGCCGAAGCCGCCGCCGCCAGCCGTCGCCGCGCCAGCGAACTGTTAGTCCAGGGCCGCGAATTGCTGGCCAGCGGCAGCAATGACGAGGCGGCGGAAACCTTAAGCGCCGCCTTCCGCCTCCATCCCGAGGATGAGCAGATCGAGGCCGCCCTTACTCAGGCCCGGGATCGCCAGCGCGATGCCCGCCTGGCCCAGCGCGCTGCCGCCGCCCGCGAGGCCCGCAATGAAGGCGATCGCTTACTCGCCCAGGCCCAGGCTCTGCCGCCGACGGACGCCAGCGCCGACGCCCTCATTACCCGCGCCGAGCAGGCCTACGCCCTGGCCGAGCAAGACGGCATGGCGCCCCCCGGCACCGCCGATCAGGTGGCGGTGGCAGCCCTCCTGCGCCGGCAATTGGCCCAGGCCCGTTCCGCAGCGGCGGCCGAATCCGCTGCAGAAACCGCCCGCGCCGCGGCCGAAACCGCCTTTGCCGCCGGCGATTACGAGCGGGCCCGGGAATTGGTTACCCAGGCCCTGGGCCACCGGCCCGGCGATGCAGCCAGCGTTGCCCTGCGCGATCAGGTGCTGCTTGCCCTGCGCCAGCAGCAGGCCGAAGCAGCCCGCGCCGCGGCGATTGCTGCGGCTCAGGAGCGCGCCGGCGAGCAATTGCAAAGCGCCCAGGGCCTGGCCGAGGAATGGCGGGCCTTACTTACCCAGTTGCCAGAGTTGGAAAGGGCGGCGGTAGAGCTTGAGCGACGGGCCCTGGATGGGCCCGCGCGCACGGCTTTGTGGCAGGCGCGAGAAGCCCTGGAGTCAGCGCAGGTGCGGGCGGTAGATCTCCAGTCCCGCAGCGAAGCCGCCTGGCAGGCGGTGCTCAGCACCCTGCAAGAGCAGCCCGAGCATCCCTATGCGCTCAGCGCCCGTCAGGGTTTGGGCGCCCTCTATCTCGCCCTCATGCAGCAGTCCGAGCACGAGCCAACCCTGGAGATGGCCTTCCGCGATTTGGTTCAGCGTTATGCCCCGCAATTGCTGCCGCCGCAGGAGGGGGTGGCGATGCTGGGTCTGCGCGGCCATCCCCCCAGCGGCGCGCTGCGCCTCCAGGCCTTAAGCCGGGGGCTTGATGGCCGCTTTAGCCCCAGCGGCGAGGCCCGCGAGCTCAGCGCACCGATGGAACTCCCTGCCGGGCGCTGGCGCCTCACTGATGCCCATAGCGAAATCAGTCTGCAGGTGGAACCGGGGCAGCAGCTGCAGCTGTATTGGCCGCCACCGCCGCCGGCCCTGCCCCATCATCGTTTACGCTATGTGCCGGCCCCTGATCTCGGCCGCGGATTTTTCCTCGCCGAAGACGAAACCAGCCATGCCGCCTACTACGCCTTCATTAGCGATCCACCGGTCTTCGCCGAAGTGGCGGCAGCCTGGCGGCGCTTGGTTGCGCACGCGGTGGATCCGCAATTGCGCGATACCGAGGCCCCGGCCCTGCACCGTATGCCCCGCCTCGCCCGCGATTCCCTAGAGCTCTGGCAGCCCATTTTCGACGACGCCGATCCCTTTACCCTGCAGCAATTGGTGCTGCTACCGGATCAGGCCGATCTGCCGATCTCCGGGATTACCCGCGACGATGCCGAGGCCTACTGCGCCTGGCTTGCCCAACGCAGTGGCCTGCGGGTGCGCCTGCCCAGCCTGGACGAACGGCGGCACGCCGCCTCGGCGGGTGATCGTCAGCGCCGTTACCCTTGGGGGTCGGCCTTCGATCCCCAGGCGGCCGTCAGCGTACTGGCTGGCCATCGCGAGGGCCCGGCCTTCCTCAGCGAGACCACCGCCGACATTGGTCCCTATGGCCATCGCCACCTCGCCGGTAATCTGCGCGAGTGGGTGGCAGATCGCCCTCACCGCGATGATCCCAGCGCCCGTCTGCTCGATGCCATGATTGCCGGTGGCGGCTGGTCCAGCGGCCGCTCGGCGCACTTGAACGTGGATGCCTATGAGCGGGTTGAGAGCACCGCCCTCTCATCGGTAATCGGTTTTCGAATTCTTGTGGAGATATCCGAATGACGCATTCTGCTTGGCTGATTCCCCTTGCCCTTGGCGTGCCCTTGCTGGCCGCCCCGTTGCTGGCCGAAGAGATCGTCGTCCCCGTCGATGAACCGCCCAGCGAATTAGAGCCGCAGCCCGGACAGCCCGAGGCCCTCTTGCCCGATAGCCAGGGCCGCAGTCCGATTGCCCCCACCCAGTCCGGTCTGGAGCAACGGCGCTCCCTGGCCATGGCGCGGATGGCAGCCCTGGCAGCGAGCAGCGAACGGGCTGGGGCGGTTCGTGATGTCCGTGTCCCTCCAAGATGGGAATACGATGGGCGCCTGGGCCTGGGCGGTGGCTATGATTCTAACCCCCGGCGCCAGGGCGATATTATGGACGTCGATGTCGACGGCGGCGGAGTTCTACGCGCAGAAGGTTTGGCCCGGGGCGCCTGGAGCGGCGGGCCTTATCGCATTTCCTTGGGCCTAAGCGGTTCCCATGACTGGCTGCCGGCGGTCGATGATGCGGATAGTTCTAATCTCGGCCTCACCCTTGGCGCTCGCCGTTTGGCGGCCAATGCCGAAGGCGATCAAGCTTGGATGCTGGCGGGGAATTGGGATAGCCGGCGCTGGTTTCAGGCAGGTAATAGTTACGCCTGGACCCACACCGCTGGGCTTTCCTATTCCCACATTCGCGCCTCTTGGGTGCAAAGCCTTTCCGCCAGCGCCATGCACCTACGCTACCAAGACGATGATGCCGACGATGGCACGGGGGTGTGGCTGGCCTGGCGCAGTTGGTGTTTACTGCAGCCGAATCAGGCTCTGCCGCGGCTGGAAAGTCAGCTTCGTGTCGGTCGCTGGTTTGCCGATGATGACTACTGGACGATTGCCGCTAGCGGCGCCTGGCAGTGGCGCCAGGACGGGGCCCATGCCCCGCGGCTGGGCATCTTCGATGCCGAAATGGGTGCAGGTGTAGAATATCGTTGGCGCAACGAAACCGAAAATCAGGTGTTGGTCAGTCTCCGCGCCGAAGGCGGTGTCTGGTTTAATTCCTGGTTGAAGGCCGCCACCTATGTGCGCTGGAATGCCAGCTTTACCGACACCGACGCCAATGATTACCGTCGCACGCAGGTTGGCAGCATGCTGCTGGCCACCTTTTAAGGAGGCGCTTTGATGATACGATTCGCAGGTTTCACATGTTTCATCGGGAAGCGCTGGCTATTGACCCTGGTCATGGGGCTTATGGCGGCGCTACCGCTGCAGCTCAAGGCCGCAGAAGTCCTCCCCGATCTCTTTGTGGTCACCGCCGGTAGCGGTTGGAGTAATGGCGAGCCGATCCGACGGGGCGATACGGTGCCGGTGGGGGCAGTGGTGCACACCGAAGGCTCGCCGCTGCGCCTAATGCTGTTGGGCGCCCGCCATGCGCGCATTTCCCTGGGGAATGTTAGCCGCTTCCGCGCCGAAGAGCTCTCCGCCGACGGCGCTTGGTATCTGCGTTTAGAGCTGTCGACGGGGACGATTCAGGTGCACGCCGATGACCTACGCGGCAGTGGTTTTCAGGGCCTGGTATTGCGCGGTGCGGTGATGGAAGCGGAGATGCAGGGCACCCTCTTTGTTGCCCAGCGGGTGACCCGCGATGCTGACTATGTGGCCCTGGTGCGCGGGGGCTTGCGGGTGCGCGATACGGTGGCCGCCATCGATGGCGAGCGCCGCCGCCGCGATGAGATCGATCTCTTGCATCGTCACGGCGTCTATGTTCATCGCGCCGACGGCATCGGTGAGCCCTTTCCGGTGGGTGATGAGCCCCTGGCCAAGAGCTTCGGCGATACCATTGCCTCCCTCAATGAAGAGGAGGAGGCGGGTCGCGAATGGGAGCGCTGGGAGTTTATCGGCGAGCGCGACCGGGCGCGAATTATGGATCGCCTCGGCACCCGTCCCTTTGTCCCGGCCCGTCAAGGCCGCGATGAGGTGCTTACCGCCCTTTCCGGCATGGGGGATAACGCTGGCTATGGTTCTATTTTCGACCGCCTCTTTAGCGGGTCTGGATGGGATAGGGATCGCTTTGATGACGGCTTCGGCGCCATCGCATCGCCCGAAGTCTTTCAAGAACTTGAAGATCCGCCACCACCACCGCCAGACCCTTAGCCTTGATCGACCCGAGAGTCGATCTATCGCCGCAAGCCCCTATCGCACTTCGGCAACCAAATCGTAGCCATCGATGCCGGTAATGCGTACCGCAATGCGCCGGCCAACTTCGAGGCCATCGTTGCGGATAATCGTGACATTATCCACTTCGCTGGCCTGGCCGTAATGACGGCAGTGGAAGCGATCGAAATCCAATTGCTCATCCACCAGTACCTCTAATTCGCGGCCCAGCCAGCGCTTCGGCAGGTGCTTGGCGAGGATGGCGGCCTGGGCGCGCATAAAGCGGTCATGGCGCTGGCTAATGAGCTCGTCGGGAACTTTTTTCGGCATTTTGGCGGCGGTGGTGCCGTCCTCATCGGAGTAAGTAAAGCATCCGGCGTGGTCGAAACGCTGGGCTTCGAGGAAGGCGATGAGCTCATCCACATCCTCGTCCCGCTCGCCGGGAAAGCCGACGATGAAGGTAGAGCGCAAAACCACCTCGGGCATGGCATCGCGAATGCGCCCCAGCCGCTCTTCGATATGGGCGCGGGTGGTGCGCCGCCCCATCAGGGCCAGCATGCGATCGGAAGCGTGCTGAATCGGCATATCGACATAGGCCAGCACATTGGGCAGTTCGGCCATGGTGCGAATCAGCTCATCGGAAAAATCGTTAGGGTAACAATAGTGCAGGCGCAGCCAGCTATCCGGGGCGGCGGCGCTTAAGGAACGCAGCAGCTGGGGCAGGCGGTAATCGCCATAACGATCCTTGCCATAATAGTCGAGGTGCTGGCTAATCAGATTGATTTCCTGCACCCCGCGCTGGGCCAGGGTGCGCGCCTGTTCCACCAGCTCTTCTTCCGGTCGCGAGACGTGCTTACCGCGGAAGAGGGGGATGGCGCAGAAGTTGCAGGTATTGTCGCAGCCCTCGGCGATTTTGAGAAAGGCAAAATGAGGCGGGGTAAGCTGAGAGCGCTGATCGTGGGTAAGGCGATGATCCGGCAGATCGGGGAAGCGCTCGCGGACCAGGGCGGAAAGGCGTTCGTAGTCCTTAAACGGCAGCCAGCAATCGACCTCGGGCATATCGGCGCGCAACTCATCAAGGTAACGCTCGGTGAGGCAGCCGGCCACCACCAAGAGGCTGTCGGGTTTGCGCTCTTCGGCGGCGGCGAGGATGTGATCGATACTCTCGCGCTTGGCGCCCTCGATAAAGCCGCAGGTATTAATCAGTACCACATCGGCCTCGGCCAAATCGGTGGTAAGGCCCACCCCGGCACTGCGCAGGGCAGTTACCAGATCTTCGGAATCGCTCAGATTCTTACTGCAGCCCAGGCTAATCAGGGCGGCGCTACGGTGAGCGGCGACGGCGGTTGTCATTGCATTCCTCCAGTGGCGCGGCGGCGCTGCAACTCATAATCACGCAGCAGGTCTTCAATGCGTTTGAAGACTTCGCGCATCTGCTCGGCGGTGGGCAGGAGCGTCATGCGGAAGTAATTGCGGTAGGGGACATTGAAACTTACCCCTGGGGCCAATAGGACGTGCTTCTGTTCTAGCAGATCCATGGCGAATTGCTGGTCGTCAAAATCCGGGAAGATTTCGCTGCTAATGCCAACAAAGGCGTACATCGCCCCTTCTGGGGCATTGACGTAGAGGTATTTCGAGGCCGCGCAGGCGTCAATGATCGCCCGCCGGGATTCATAAAGGCGGCCACCCGGCAGTACCAGGTCGCGGATCGACTGATAGCCACCAATGGCGGTTTGCACCGCCCACTGGCCGGGCACATTCGAACAGAGGCGCAGGGAGGCCAGAAGTTCCAGCGCTTGCAAATAGGGTTTGGCGTGGCCCAGTTCGCCGGAAAAGGATAACCAGCCGACGCGCAGGCCGCAGGCGCGGTAAATTTTCGAGAGGCCTGAAAAGGTGCCACAGAGGGTATGGTTTACCAGCGTCGCGAGGGGAATAAAGCTGGCCTTTTCGTAGGTCATATGGCCGTAGATCTCATCGGCGAAGATAATTAGGCCGTATTCTTCGGCAATGCTCACCAACTCCCGTAGCAGACTTAAGGGATACACCGCGCCGGTGGGATTATTGGGATTAATAATCACCAGGGCCCGGGTGCGCGGGGTGATCTGCGCCCGGATGGCCTCAGGATCGGGGTAAAAATTATTGTCGGGGCTGCAAGGGTAATGCAGGGCCTTGCCGCCGTGGATAACCACCGAGGCCGTCCATAGGGGGTAATCGGGGCTGGGCACCAATACCTCATCACCGGGATTGAGCAGGGCCCGCATGCACATCATAATCAATTCGGAGACACCATTGCCGATAAAGACTTCTTCGGCGGTGACATTCATGACGCCACGGCTCTGTTGTTCCATTACCACTGCTTCACGGGCCGGGAAGATGCCCTTCTGATGGCAGTAGGCCTCGGAGGCGCGCAGGTTCTCGACGATGGCCCGGCGCATGGTATCGGGCATATCGAAACCGAAGGCGCCGGGATTGCCGATATTGAGCTTAATGATATCGTAGCCACTGCGTTCCAGCTCTAGGGCACGACGGGACAGCGGTCCGCGAATTTCGTAGCGGACGTCCTTGAGGTGCAGTGAAGGCTCTAGGGGGGCGAGTTCCATGACGGGCCGATGGCTTTCTTGCCGCGAGTAGGGGGCGCATGCGGCAGCGCGGAGTGTGGAGTAAAGTTGTCGTATTCAAGGGACGCGCGCGGGTTTTGGCGGCTGTCCATGGCGCCTCGGTTGAACTGGCTGTAGAAGACAAATCGCGTCAAGGCCCTCTCTAGGGTTGGTTTTAGAAGGATTTCCTGGTGCCCTGAGGGGGACTTAAGGCCAGATCCGCCGTATCCTGGCAGGTCGCTGGCCACCCGGCTCTGGCGGATAATCCCGCCTTGACCCCGTAGCTGCAAGCCCAACCATCTGTGCTTCATCCAATTACGGGGCCGCGCACGGCCCGGGAGAGCCGCTCATGGCCAAAGAAAAGGCCAGTCAAGAAGAGATCTACCGCACCATGCGCCAGGATATCGAGGGCGGCGAATTCCCCGCCTCTTCCCGCCTGCCCTCGGTACGCACCCTCGCTAAGCGGTTTAACGCCAGTCCCAACACCATTTCCAAGGTGGTGAGTAGGCTGATGGAATCGGGCTTGTGTTCGGCCCGGCGTGGCGTGGGTCTCTTTGTTCGTTCCTTGCCCAGCCGCAAGCTGACCCTGCTCACCGGCAGCACCAGTCCCAAACCCGGTGACGATGTCTACGGTTGGATTGAGATGCGTTTAAGCGAGCGCCTTGGCGCCGAGGGCATTGAAATCGATCGGGTGCATACCACCGCCGATGATCCGCCCTATGGGCCCTCCCTCGATCGCCTGCGCAATCTCGGTCGGGTGGTGGTCACCATGGGCCTCAATCATGAGCCTCACCTCAAGGCGGTGGGTGATCTACATCGGCCCACCCTGTGCATTGGCCATGCCCCCAATCGGGCCCAGGTTTCGTCCATTGTCCCCAACAGTTTCCGCGCCGGCTATTTGGCTGCTCGGCATCTGATCAAATCTGGCTCCCGTCGCATCGCCTACATTGGTCGGGTGCGGCGGATCCGTCAGGTGGCTTTGGCTGAAGCCGAAAGCTTGAAGGAGTTGGCAGGCATCCAGTCCGCCTTTATTGAAGAAGGCATGAATCTCCGCCATGAACTCATCTTCCCCGAATTGGCAGCGGTGGCCGAACGCGCTGGTGCGCTAAAAGACATGCCCGATGCGGTGATTATGCCGGCCGAGGATGGGGTTGAAGTTATCCAGGCTCTCAAGGCCCTGGGCAATGGTATTAGCCGCGTGGTGATTGGCGACGATCGCATCTTGGAAAAGGCCAAGCGACCGGCGGCGGTGGTCTACCGCCGCGAAGAAGTCGCCGACCTCGCCTGCCAAGAGATTCTGCGCCTTCTCTCCGAAGAGCGCCGCGGCACCCGCAGCTACATGATCGATACCGACTTGGTCCTCGAGGGCGAAACCCTGGCCTAGGCCGTAGAGTAGCCCCGGTCGACTGCCGGGCGGGGCTACTCTACGCGCTAGGGTGGCCTCGTTGGCCGCTCTCTGCTTAATTATGCTAGGGCCGTAGGATTGGGATCGCGTCCAAATACACGGTGCCATCGCGGCGGCGGTTGTGGAACTGAATTTGCAATTCGCGCACATTATTGGCAGTGCCGATGGTGGTATTGTGGGCCCAATTACTGGCCTCGCTCTTCCAGTCCTGGCTGGTCAGGGAAAAGGAGACGGGGTGCCAGCCGCTGCGCGGAGGCACGGTGACGGTGGTCGATTCATAATAGGTATAGCCGGGGCCAGCTTTTACTGCTAAGGATACGGGGATGGGATGTTCTCCCGGATTGGAGACTTCGAAGCGAATGGTTTGTGCCTGACTGGCATCGAAAGTCACCCGCCGCCGCACCACTGCTTTGTCCTGGCTGCCGCCCTGGTACTGCACTTCCAAAATAACGTTTTCAATGCCGTGCTCTTCGATGCTGCGCTGGGTTACTTCAACCTGGTTGGCATGTTGGGGATCATCGCCTTGCCAGCCATCGCGGGCTTCCAGGCCTTCAACGTGGTTTTCACGGGCTGAGGCCAGCTGCTGTTGATAGGCAGCAAGGGCTTCTTCGTAGCTGCGGAAATGACGCTCAAGGTCCTCAATGCGCGCCATAACGCTGCGCTCACTGCCGCCATGCCGATCGCGCCAGGCCCGGTAATATTCCAGGGCTTCGCGCTGCTTGCCGGCCTGGGCATCGAGCAGTTGGGCCAGCAGCAGGGCGGCGCGGCCATCGCGCTGGGGGAGGCCCCAGGCGAGTTCGGCAAGGGAGAAGGCCTCGGCCAAGAGGCCGCGATCCTTGGCCCAGACTGCAAGGGCGATAACGGCCTCGTAATCGCTGCGGTCAAGCCGTTCAAGGCGACTGGTAAAGCCCAGGTGCACCGCCTGCACCAATTGTCGGGGCAATCGTACTTCGCCGTGCTCTTGCTCAATCAGTACGCTTTGGGGGCTGGCTTCGGCGACGCGGCCGGTGATTTGGTGGCCATTGGTGAGGACCACCACATCCCGATGCTGCACCTCGCCGGCGACGAGGAGGGGGAGGTTGCCGAGGGCGAGGAGGCAGGCGGTGAAGATACCGCGGCGACGGCGACTGGCAGGCAGGTGGTAATGAGGTAAGGGCTTCATGGGCTTAGGGGCAGCTCATCCAGGGAGGAAGGAATGGCAACCAAGATTGCCTGGCTGGCCTCAGGGGCGCCAACAAAGTAGAGACGGTCGTCCTCGGCAAACCATACGCCCCGTTCAAGCAGGCCACTGAGACCCTGCGCCTGTTGGCGGTTTGGCAGGCCGACGCGGTGGCGGGAAACGCGACCCAGCCAGGAGCGCACCTGGGCGCTGCTGAGACGGTCTTGGGCTTCGGCGGGGCGTTCGGGAAGGATATCGCTGCCCATTTGCAGGGCGAATGCGCCGCTACTGACGACGTGGTGGGCAGGCACCTGGCGCAAAGGAGGAAGCGCATCGCCGCTGCGGGTGGGCAGGCTGGTGCTAAAATAGTGGGATGCATCTGGCCAACTCACCACCCGCCATCCGGTATCCCGGATCCCCGTTTCGTCGACCTCAATCCAGGTTTGGCGGGTTAAGCCGGGGCTCATCAGTACCACCGGGTAGCGGCCGCGGTAGGAGAAACTGAGGCGCGATCCCTGGGAATGGGCCTGTCCGGCCACCAGGATGAGGCCGCTGCCGGGGAGATCGATGGTGGCATTGCTGGCCGGCTGTGGTCGCAGTTCTGGCTGCAGTTGAAGGCGCTGCCCGGCCTCGCCAGGGATCTCCGCCTGCCAGCGCAGGCCAATGCCGGCGACAGTGGTTTCAATCACCAGGGGGCCGCCGCCCGGGAGCAGCGAAATGGGCTGCTGGGGCAGCAGCGGCTGCGGGGGATTTTGGCCGCTGCGCCACTGCAGACTGGGGCCGCGCCAGTGCTCAAGTTCTAGCTGGACGATCATCTGGTCGTCCGCTGGTCGGGCGAGAATGCGCCAGGCGACGATGGTGACAATGGCCAAGCTGATGCTGGCAAGGGCAAGCATGCGCCAGCGCCGGGCGAGATGCTGGCGATCGTCCTCGCCCTGGGTGAAAAAGAGGGCCAGTTCGCGGGCGCTGGGACGGGCTTCCGCTTTTTTCGCTAGGCAACGGTGGACCACCCGATGCAGCCACTTGGGAACCTGGGGGTTGATTTCGCGCAGCTGCCGCGGTTCTTGCTCGAGATGGGCGCGCATCAATTCGTAGGGCGAATCCCCGGCAAAGGGCGGGTGGCCGCAGAGGAGGTGATAGAGGGTGGCACCGAGGCTGTAGATATCGGTGGCTGGGGTGACGCGGTGGGCATCGCGCACCGCCTCGGGGGCAACATAGAGGGGGGTGCCCACCACCACGCCGGAGGCGGTGAGGCGCTCGCTATCGGAGGGGTCATTGAGTTTGGCTAGGCCGAGGTCCGCAATTTTCACCACCCCGCCGCGGCCAATAAGAATATTGTCGGGCTTAATATCCCGATGCACGATGCCCTTGCCGTGGATGGCGGCGAGGCCGCGGGCGATGGCAGCGCCAATTTTAAGAACCCGTTCCACCTCAATGGCGTAGGCGCCGTCGAGGATTTGGCCTAAACTCATGCCCTCCACCAATTCCATCACCAAGTAGGAGCACTGCTGTTCTTCGCCGCTGGCGAAGACGCGCACTACGTGGTCGTGCTGTACTGTCATTGCAGCTTCGCTTTCGCGCAGAAAGCGGGCGGCCAAACGCTTGCGGGCATCGCGCTTGTGGCCGTGATTGGTGAGAATTTTCACCGCTGCCAGGGATTCTGGTTGGCCTACTTTCTCGGCCTTATAGACCACGCCCATGCCGCCTTCGCCAATGCGTTGGCGCAGGATCCAACCGCCAAGCTGGAGGCCGATACGTGCATCGTGTTGGTCAGATTCCCGAGACATGGGGCAGGTCATTCCCGGCAGGGCGGAGGTGAACGGCGAAATCATGACCATGCGGATCGATGCGGCAAGGAAAGAAGAGGCTCGTCGCTCAGGGCGGCTCAAAGCTCACCTTGGGTGAGGAATTGCAGCTTCGCGGTGGATGCTTTTAGCACAAAAGTGCCCTATTCAGGGCATTTTTGCTGGCCGATCAGGAGATCGGCGATCCCGGGGGCAAGTTTTGAGCCGCCCTGGCTCGTCGCTGAGGTCCCCGCAAAAATTCTGCAAAGCCCCTGCCACGAAGCGGGTAGGCCTAAACTGGGCAAGCTTTGCCCGGAGCTGGCGCGACCGGAGGTGGTTTTGCGGTTGCCCGGCCCGGCGGCAGACAATCCTTGAGCTGAAGGATTCGCAGGCGATTTCGCGCTGCGGCTGGGGCTTGGCTTGCGCCTTGACCCGTTTGAATGATGAAAGAAAGGGATATTATTTCATGCTGCCACGATCTCGCGGTGATTTACCGGCGGTTCACGGGCGTTCGCGCACGCGGCCAGAAGACACGCTCCTCAGCGAGGAGCTGCTGCGGCTGCCCGACGGTGGCGACCACTTCTGGCTGAAGGTGCGCTGCCAAGGCTTGGCCCATAAGCAAATGCTGGCGGCGGTGGCGCGGGCCGCAGCCATTGACCCGGCCCTGGTGCAATCGGCCGGGGCCCGGGATCGCCAGGCGGTGGTTCAGCAGTGGGTGAGTTTGCCCAAGGCGCCGGTAGACAATCCCGGAGCTCTGAAGGGTGCTGGCTATAAGAGCCAGCTCAAGGTGCTTGAGGTGCACGAAGGCGCCGGACCCATCCGGGCAGAGCAGGTGTCAGGGTTGACCTGCCGCCTGCGCTTAGTCGACGGCGCCGCCGAAGATGGTTTTGAGCGGGCCCAGGCGATTTTGCGTCGCCTGCGCAGCCAGGGGGTGCCCAACTATATTGGTGCAGCGATGATGGGGCCCAGCGGATCCCATGCGCGTTGGGGCAAGCTATTGGCTCAGGGCAAGCGTTTGCCGAACCGGGTACCCAGCTCTGGCCCCGATCGCAGTAAGTACGAGCGCGCCTGGCAGGCGCGGCTCTTCAATGGCTGGGTGGCCCAGCGCCTGAGCGGCCCCGGCCTTGATGCTGTCTTGCCCGGGGACTGGTTGCAGACCGCCCTCAATCAAGGGCCGGCTCAGCGGCAATTACTACAAGTGGAAGATGCGGTGGCTGCCCAGCGGCGGGTGGAGTCCTGGGAAAGCGTGGTTATGGGGCCCCTCTGGGGGGCGGACTGCCCGCCTGCCGGGGCTCAGGCCCAGGCCTTTGCCGAGGCCGCCGCCGCCGAGCAGGGGCCGCTGCCCAGCCAGCGCTGTCGTGGTGGTTTGCGCGCCCTGCGCTTTCAGCCGGCCGGGGCTCAGGTTGAGAAGAGCGGCAAGGACCTCCTGGTGCAGTGCAGCATTCCCTGTGATGCCTTTGCCGCGGTCTTGGCCGAGGAGCTCTTGGCCATCGAGGGACATCTGTCGTGAGCGACGGGGCTTCCCAATTGGTAACGGTATTTATGGGCACCCCGGAATTGGCGGTGCCCAGTCTCGAGTGCCTGGCCCGGCGCACCCGCCTGCGCGAGGTGATTACCCAGCCCGACCGTCCCGCCGGTCGCGGTCGGCGACTCATGGCGCCGCCGGTCAAGCAGGCGGCGGAGCGCCTGGGCCTGCCGGTGTGGCAGCCCGAGGGCCTGCGCCAGGCCGATCCGTCCCGCTTGGCGGGGGTCGATATGGTGGTGGTATTAGCCTATGGCGAGCTCTTACGGCAGCCCTGGTTGGATACTCCGCGCTTGGGCTGCATCAATCTTCACGCCTCCCTGCTGCCGCGTTGGCGCGGTGCTTCGCCTTTGCAGGCGGCGATCCGTGCCGGCGATACGGAGACCGGGGTGACGGTTATGCGCATGGTGCGGGCCCTCGATGCCGGGCCCACGTATAACCAGCGCCGCCTGCCCTTGTCCGCCGAGGCCACCCTGCCCTGGCTGCACGATGCCATCGCCGAATTGTCAGCTCAGGCCCTCGATGATTTTCTCCGGCAGCACCTCTATGATGAGCCGCAGCCGCAAAATCCCCAATTAGTGACCACCTGCGGTAAGCTGCAAAGCGGGGATGGGGCGGTGGACTGGCGGGCGGGCTGGCGGGCGGTGGATCGCCAACTGCGCGCCTACGAGCCCAGTCCGGGCTGTTGGACGAACCTCCCCGATGGCAGCCGCCTGCGCCTGCGCGCGGCTTGTCCGCGGCCGCAGCAGGTCTTGCCGGCGGGCGACTGCGCCCTGGTGGATGGGGAATGGCTGGTGGGCTGCGGCGATGGCAGCCTGGCCCTTAAACGGGTGCAGCCGCCGGGCAAGCCGGCCATGGACGCTATCAGTTACTGCAATGGCCATGCCTTGCCCCAGCGCCTCGGCGAGGCCGCGCAGGCGGGGGCTTAGGCTGATGTCTGGGCTGCCCCTGGAGCAACCGACGGTCAGCGCCATGTGGGCGGCTGTGGCCAGCCATGGGGAGCACCTTCTCTGCTGCAGCCGCATCGATCGCGAGGGCTGGCGCGGCCTGCGCGCTGATACCCTGGTTGCCCGTGCCCAGCGTCTGGCTGCGGCCCTGCTGCGCCGCGGTCTGCTGCCGGCGGCGCCGGTGGGCCTCTTCGCCGATCACGGCGAGCAGTGGCTGATTGCCCACGCCGCGATTCAACTGGCGGCGGCGGTGGATGTGCCCCGGGGCAGCGATGTATCGAATCGCGAGCTCACCCATATCTGCGGCGTCACCGCCATGGGCTGGGCCTTTGCCGCCAGCCCGGATCTGGCGGCGCGGGTGCGCGAGCGCAGCCCCGGCTGCCGGATTATTTTACTCAATGGCGAGCCGAGTCATGAAGCGGAATTGCCCTGGCACCAACTGCTCGAGGAAGCAGAGAGCGCCGAGGAGCTCTCGGAGCTATGCCGGCGGCAAGGAACGGTGGAGGAAAGCGATCTCCATAGTATCATTTTCACCTCCGCCACCACCGGTAAGCCGAAGGGGGTGATGCTGAGCCATGGCGCCATGATGGCCCAGTTGCGCGCCATTGCCGCGGTGCCCATACCTCTGGGCTTCAATGATCGCCTGCTCTCCCTGCTGCCGGTGTGGCATATTTTCGAGCGCACCGCCAGCCTCTATGCGGTGGCCTGTGGGGCTAGCCTGTGGTTTACCAGCCCCCGGCGTTTTGCCGATGATTTGGCCCAGGTTCAGCCCTCCTTTATGGCTTCGGCCCCCCGCCTGTGGGAGGCCTTGGATGCACGCATTGCCGCCGCCGTGCGCAAGAGTCACCCCGTGCGCCGGGCCCTGGTGGCGGCGGGGCGCTTTTGTTCACGGCATTTCCGCGCCGCTTCCCGCGCCATTGACGGCCGCCGCCCGCACCTGCGGCCACAGTCGCTCGCCCTGCGCTGGGCCATCGCAGCTCTCAATGTCCCGCGCTGGCTACTCTTCCTTGCCCCCCATGGCCTCTTGAATACGGCGGTACTCGAGCGCATTCGGCAAAGCACCGGGGCTTGCCTTAAGGCCACCGTTTCTGGCGGTGGTGCCCTGCCGCCGGCGGTGGACGAATTTTTTACCGACCTCGGCCTGCCGGTGCTTGAGGGTTATGGCATGACCGAGTTTCCGGTGATCAGCGTGCGCGTGCCCGGCCGCGCCGTGCCCGGCACCGTCGGCCCGCCCCTGCCGGGGGTGGAATTACGTCTGGCCGATCCCGAAAGCGGCGCCGCGCTGCCCCCCGGCCAGCGCGGGGAAATCCAGGCCCGCGGCGCCATGGCGATGAGCGGCTACTGGCAGGACGAGCAGGCCAGCGCCGCCACCTTGTTAGCAGGGGGCTGGCTGCGCACCGGCGACCTCGGTGAGATCGGTGCCGATGGCTGCCTGCGCATCGTTGGTCGCTGCAAGGATACCATCGTTCTGCGCTCTGGGGAAAATGTCGAGCCCGGCCCCATTGAAGACGCCATTCGCCGCTCGCCCCTGGTCGAGCAGGTGGTGGTGGTGGGCCAGGATGCCAAGCATCTGGGGGCCCTGGTGGTGCCCGACTGCGCGGCCTTGGCCCACGCCCTGGGCCTGGCCGAAGAGGGCTTTGATGTCGCCGCCGCCGCCGCCCACCCCCAGGCCAGCGCCCTACTGCGCCACGAGGTGCACCGTCTGGTCAGCCGGGAACAAGGTTTCCGACCCTATGAACTGGTGCAGGGGGTGGCCCTATTGCCGCGGCCCTTAGAGCTGGGCGAAGAGCTGACCAAACTGCTGAAAGTACGTCGCCACATCGTCCATGAGCGCTGGGCGGCAGAGATTCGGCGCATCTGCGGCGGCGACTAGACGCTTTTTGCCCACCGCCAGGGACGCAAGGGACGCAGCTCCGGCAGACAAAACCAGCCTGAGGGCTTGTTTGGGCAAGCTCAGCGCGGCTCAGCGCTTTTTGCCCACTCCTTCCTTGCCCCCTGACGCTGGCAGCTAGGCTATTGGCTTCCCTAATTTGGAGTTGGCAATGCTGTCCACCCTTGGCTTTGGTCTGCCCGGCGGCTATGAATGGATCATTATCCTCGTGGTTGCACTGCTCATTTTTGGCAGTCGCTTGCCGCGGATTATGCGCGGGCTGGGCTCAAGCGTACGCGAATTTCGTGACGGCATGGAAGATTCTGAATCCGGTGCCAAGGCACTGAAGGACGACGATGAAGATCGCCGGGTTCGCGATCGCAAAGACAGCTAATCAGATCAGCTTATATGGGCGCCTCTGCAAGCTCCCCCCTGTGAGTGCCGAGCTCCAGTTGGGCATTGGTAGTATAGGGCGAGCCTAGTAATCCTTCCTTATTTGGTGAGTGTCCAGCCCTGCCAGTGGTTGCCGCTGGCTCGTTGCTGGAGTTCACCCTGCGCGAGCATGATTATAGTATGCCGGTGGGCCGGGTGTCCTTTTACAATCTGGAGCCCATGACCTTTGCCGAGT
>REDX01000109.1 GCA_007695355.1 Planctomycetota bacterium | reverse complement strand
ATAACTAAGTTGCTTTGCTAATTCATGTTATGAGTCTGGGACTGGCTCTATTTAGGCAAAGCAGCGGGCGTGATCGCGGCGCAGCGAACACCACGCCCCGTGGCCGATGACGACATGATCCACCAGGGGGATATCCACGGTCTTCCCGGCGGCGCAGAGCCGGGTGGTGACGGCCAAATCAGCCGCCGAGGGCGAGGGATCCCCAGTGGGGTGATTATGCACGGCAATGGCGGTGACGGCCCCGCGGCGGACCACGGCCCTGGTGAAGCAGCGGGGGCCGGCTTCGGTGCCGTCGATATCGCCCTGGCTGAGCTTGATGGGATCGCCGATGAGTCGGCTGCGTGAATCCAAGGCCAGGGCCCAGAAGGTCTCAATCTCCAGCCCGGCGAGGCGCGGGGCCATGAGGGCGTAGACCGCTTCGGGGGCGCGCAGATAGGGGCGCTGGGGGGCGCTGCGATGGATTAGGCGGCGATGGACCTCGCCCAGGGCCCAGAGGCGCTGGGCGCGGGCGGGGGTGATGCCGTAGCGGGTGCTGATCTCAACGGGATCAGCCACCAATACGGCGCTTAATTCCAAGGATTCGGCATCGGCGAGGCGCCGCGCCGGAGAACGCTTCGGCCCTCCCAGGGCGAGATGCAGGAGGGCGTCATCGCTTAAAGCCGTGGCGGGGGTGTCAAACATAGGCGGGGTCCTTTCAGGGGGTGATGAGGCAGAACCGATTTTTTTAAAGACCCCCTATATTCAGGGGATCCGGGGTTGAGTGCCCAGCGGCACAGATGAGTCGTATTCGCACGAACTCTGACTGGTAATGGGGGCATAAGATGGCATGGTCGGCGTGATGACGGACTTCGATACTTACGCCCGCGAAATGCGTGCTTTCGTGAGAGGCGATTCCCGATGGCAGCGTCGGCTGCGGATGGGCCAGGCGTGGTGGCGGCAGCGCCACGGCCATGCCATGGGCGCATTCCAGGCACCAGATGGGAACCGCATTCCCTTGGGTAGCATGGTGGACGGCCAAGCCGCAGAAAACGGGGCCAACTTTATTAGCGAGCAGGCCTTTGCCGCGGCCCAGGCAAGCGTAGCCGATAAGGGCGATGCGCTTATCGATGAAGGGCGTTTGTGGGGCAATCTGCTGAGCTCCCAGCCGCTGGCATTCAATTGCTTTGCCGCGTTTGCCCAGCAGCCCGCCAGCCTTGGGCCCATCGTTGCCGCTGTTACCGATGGCGGGATGGTCGCGGTCTCTCGTGTGTGCTTTGAGTACAGCCCCGGGCGCGGCGAGGCCCGCTATACCGGAGACTGGTCTGCCTACGATGTCTATGTCGAGGGAAGCACAGCTGATGGCCGCCCAACCTTTCTTGGCATCGAGGTCAAATACCACGAGGATTTACACGGCAAACCCGCCCGCATCACCAGTCGGCATTGCGAACTGGCCAGCGAGTTATTGGGCCGCGGGGTAACCGCTGACGATCCCTGCTTCCGGCCACCCCAGGAACAGCTCACCCGGGATCGCCTGCTGGTCCATGCCCACGCACGGGCTGATGGCTTTGCCCGTGGCTGGTTTGTTCTGCTGGCACCTGAGAGCAATGAGGCCTGTAAAGCAGCCATCGCGGCTTGGCAGGATGATCCGGGATTTATTGCTCTCACCCTGGAGGACTTCACCGATCTACTGGATCAGCATGTCGCAGCAGAATGGCCGCGCGCCTTGCGCGAGCGCTATCTGGATGCGCCTCGGCAGATTGATGCCCACCTCCAGCGCGAACACCATCTTTCTGAGGTCACGACTTGGGCGGCACGGATTAGGGATGAGCTGAGCGGCATCGGCGCCGGTTGTCCGGTATATTTCCGCCCCAGCAGCAATGGCGTCGCCATGATCAGCCTTGATCCCCAGCGTCCGCAGTTGGGCGAAGGCGGCTTGCGCGATCTCCGGCGTATCGCGCAGGCCTTCCCCGCCTTGTTCGAACACTACTGCATGCGAGGCCCGGCTCGGCCAACCCCAGAAAAGTGCCTGCAGAGTTGGCTGATCGCTGGGGCCTTGGCCAGGGGTCGGCGTTTGCTCCCCCTGGAGGAGAAGGGCGAAGAACTCTTGTTCATCACCGACGAACTCCCCCTGCCAGCAATGCCGGGCGGCGTGGTCTGTGATCTCCTCGCCGTGCAGCGCAGCACCGCGGGATGCTCACTGATGGTGATTGAGCTGAAATCACAGCGGGCGATGACGCGCTTGGTTGAGCAGGTCACCGGCTACGCCGCGTTAGTTGATGAGCACCTCCCAGCTTTTGCCGGGCTCGCCGAAACCGTGCTGGGTGAAAAGCTTCCGGACCTCGACCACACACTGCGCACCATCGTGTGGCCGGCGACAACCCATGCCACTGATCCGCGAGCGGCAGAACTCGCCGCGCTGGGCATCCGCTGTATTGGCTACACCACCGCCGATGACGGTCGTTCCTTCCAGCTGACCTAGGCCACGGCGTGCTGGGGTTGCATCCAGCCTGGGGCGTTGAGGAACTGATAGCCGGGATCGGACCAGTCATTGTTGGCGTAGGCGTGGCCGATGCCGTGCAGGGCCTGTTCGACTTCTTCCCAGCCCCGAACGAGATAGACCTCATCGAGATCAATAACCCGGCAGCGGTGCGGCGCGGATTTCTCCACCACGATGAAGGAGAAGGGCAGCCAGTCCCCGGTTTCCTCATGGATCAGCCAGCGGTAGAAAGCGGCCTGGCGGTGGTAGCCATAGGCCATCACCGATTTGGCCCAGCCATCGAGATCCCCCGTGGTCTTGAGATCCGCGGCGAGCGCAGATTTGCGCCAGACATCCACGCGGCATTGCACGCGGTAGTCGCCATAGGGACTCTTGCGGCGGATACCGACTTCGTGCTCGGCGCCATCCAACAAACACTGGGCATAGGGATTGGCGCGCACTGCCTGCTCCATGGCATCAATCATGGCGACTTCACTGGGCAGCAGCAGGGTCTTGCCCGTGGCTGCCGTCTCGGCTTCGGTCCAGGCCTTGGTACGGCGGGAACTGACTTCGGGCCCCTTGGCAAACTCCGCGGGGTAGGAGCCATCAAAGCGGGCATGCAGGGCACTGCCCACCGTCATCGCGGCAGTGGTCTCCTGGGGGAGCTGGCCGCTGTGGCGCAGCCAGGCCACCAGCGGGGATTTCAAGAAGTCCGAGACGCGGGTTGAACCCCAGGCCCCACTGGCGTGATAGGCGGCATTGGTTTCGGCACCGGAGGCAATAATCATCGCGCACCCCCTTTGAGCTCATCAATGAGGGCACTGGCCTCGGCCATGTCGATGCCGTCCAGGTTTTCGATGCCGCGATCCCCCAACCAGGCCTGACCGCGGTCGGGGGTATCGCTCAACAAGCGGCTGAGCAAACGGCGCTGGGCATCACTGATAGGTGGTGGGGCACCCCGGCGCTGGGAGGGATAGCCGGGCTTGTTACCGCGGTAGGCCGAGCGAGTGGGTTGGCTGGATGCCGGCTCACCACGCAGAGAACGGCTAGGAGCGCCGTTTGACGGGCGATAGGTATTGGGATGGGTGGCGCCGCGATCGCGGCTCAAAGAAGTACCCACGGCCGCTGCGGGCGGGCTGGCAAGCCTGAGCTGGGCGTCAACCGCGGCTTCACAGAGTTGATAGAGTCGCTGGGCCTCAGCGATCACCTCTTGGGGGTGACCGACTTCAGCGCTAATGGTGATGGCGGCCTGCTGACTGCTGAAGTCGGCGCCGGGGATCGGCAGCTTCTTCGCCAGTTGGGCCTCGATACGAATGGCCATGGGTTTTCTCCTGGGATAGTTGGTTACGGGCAGCCGCTTCGATAAAACGGCCAAGGGTCCAGAAATGGGGTGCGCCGGCATGATCACGCACATGCCGGCGCACCTGGTGGGCAAGTTCAGCGTCCATGCGCACACACAGGGCAATTTTCTTCATTGGCGTTGAGGCGCAGGGCGCTTGGCAGAGGGCCACGGGTGAACGAACCCCACATGCCAGGACGGGCGCGGGGTATTGGCACTGCGTTGATGTTGGCGTTTGGGGAAGAAGCCCAGGTGACGACTAAGCTCGCCTGATTCTTCGATGTGGCTGAGTCGCGTAGCAGAGAGGGGAATAATGGTCGGCATAAGATCCTCGGGATTGGGTGAATGAGGCCGCCTCCAACGAGCAGCCCCCCGGTGCAACACGCACCGGGGGGCTGGATGGAGAGGTTTATCCTCTAACTACCTTATCACCGAAATTCAGCGAGATTTTATGGGGCCCATAGGCATGTCGCTGGTGTGGTAATTTTATTTGTGCGCCATGCTCCGCAGGCCCTACGGATCACCCCGGTTCGGAAAATTCGAGAATTACTGGGATAGGGTCATCATCGCTATCGGAACTGAAATTGCCATACAGGGTTCCCGCATCAATAACCCTAGGAATGGCTATGGTATTGTACTTCCCATCGCCCCCGGTTTCACCGGTGCGAAGTCCGAGAACGGTCCCGCCTCCAACATCGACATACATACGACCGGTTACTGGGCCTGCTAGCTCGGGGACTGCCGTAACCACTCCATTGGCATCGACTTCAACGGTGACCTCCCGATCGGGGAAAAGAGGCAGCGTACCACTCCAAATACCGACGCCCCGTGAAACATCCGCAACTTTGGTCAGGGTAGCATTTAACGGTGATCCCGCTGTCGAGGCGCCGCTCGTTGCTGATGAAAGCTGGGCGGTGATCAAGGTCGTGCCGCCGTAGGAGCAGGTAAAGAGCCCTGAGGGCGACACCGTATAACTAAACCCAGCTTGATTAGGGAAAAACGCACTGCTGTGGGTGCTGCTGCCATTGCCATCAAACACAAAGTAGGTGCCCCGATTCGCTTCGCCGTTGGTATAGAAGATCCACGGTCTTTCCATGGTTGCCAGGGTGTAACGCGCTCCCCAGGTTAAGGTCACCGCAATCGGGTCGTCATCGCTATCCGTGAGAATGGACCCCGTAAAGGTATCGCCACTTCGCACCCCGCTGATCGCGATGGTGTTGAGCTTGCCAACTTCCCCCATACGCAGCCCAAGCACCGTGCCGCCCGAGCCATTCGCAAACATGCGCCCCGTTACCGGCCCCGCAAAGCCCGATGAGTCAATGACGGTTCCCTGCCCGTCCACTTCTACCGTTACCGCCCGATCCGGGCTCAGCGCCAGAGTCCCGCTCCACACCCCTTCCGCCCGAGACAAGTCGGTGATTTTGGTGAGGGTCCCTGCCCGCGGAGATTCAGCAGTGGCGGTGCCACCCGTAGCCGAGGAAAGCTGAACCACCATCAGCGTCGTATCTCCGTAGGAGCAGGTGAACAGCCCGGTGGCTGTTACCGAATAGGTGAAGCCCGACTCGCTCGGATAAAAAGCACTGCTGTGGGTGCTGGCACCGCCGCCGTTAAAGACGAAGTAGGTGCCCTTCGAGTTATCCCCATCCTCATAAAATATCCATGCTCCCTGCATGGTCGATAAGGTATAGCTAACTGATGGGCTATTATTCGAATCACCCGATCCTCCGCCCCCGCAGGCGGTTAAGACGTCCAGCATAAGCGCTGCCACGAGAATGGTTATGAAGAACTGAAACACTGATATCTAATATCATTGTTGTAATAGTAAGGCGGACCATGTCTATGCCGCAGAAAAAAACCAAGCACATTTTATGCAAGCCTCAACCCGGCATTCAGACCCGTTGAGCGCCGCCCACAACGGGCTGGGGGATCCCGCCCACCGCACGCGGGGAAGCTGGTTCCGGCCACGCCTCAAATCTAATACATAAATAGGCTTATGGGCACCTCTATAAACTCAGCAAATAAGGCCGGCTTGCTTCATGAGTCCTTTATTATCAATGACGAGCTGGGGCTTGGCGCTCCGGGGGCGAGTTTATAGAGGCGCCCATATTCACATTTATCATGGTCCGGCTGAATGCGAGTTCCATAATGATCGCTATCTCAGTCACTTAACCGCCCAACTCTTCAATAATCTGAATCGTTCGCTGCGACCATATAATAAAGCGGTGTAAGCCGGGATACATGACAGCAAGCAGCAGGAGAAGTCCGCAGCGAAAAGGCCAGGACGACTGACGCCATAAGCCAACCAGTACTATCGACAAGCCAAGAGCAAGACAGATACCAATAGCCGTCGTCAATTGGCAGACCTGAATCATATGGGCTGCCGACTCGGCAGGCATGCCTGGCCAAACTTGCCAATAGCTAGCGTATATATTCCACAGCAAGGCCGCACCGGCGATGGCGGCAAGGGCGAGAAATGGCTCACGCCACCTGCGACTGGCGATGGCAACTGCGCAAAGCACAAGGGCTGGCAATGCGCTATGCACATATGCGGCGCTGATGGTGAGGCTAAACATACTAGCATCGCCCTGGAAAGGGCGATCCCAGGGGTGAATTAATTGGAAGTATGAAGCGACGAGATAAGGGATACTTAACATACCGAAAGACTACTTATATCGTTTCATGAGGTCGAGCAAAAAAAATGAGCGCATTGATAATGCCACACGCCCTGCAATTTGATCGCGAAAAGATAACCCGCCACCGAGAAGAAAGGGGCCAGATTATTTGGCTCTCCTGCTAACGCGCAGACAGGAATTGCTGCCGTAGCGTGAGGAAAAGATA
>REDX01000189.1 GCA_007695355.1 Planctomycetota bacterium | reverse complement strand
ACTCACGAAAGCGTGCTCTTCTTCTGTTGCCGCGAAGTCTTCCCCATCATACTCAAGCCCGAGGGCAGCGATTACCAATGGGGTAAGTCCCTGGTGGTGGCAGATACCAGCGCCAGTCACGCTCAAAGCGTCACCATTTCCGCGGTGGGCTCTCTCGTCGCCCAGGCCCTCAAGGCCGTCGATAGCCTGGCCGCCCAGGGCATCGGCGCCGTCGTGCTGGCCAATAGCCTAGTCAACCGGCCCGATATCGCCGGTCACCAAGCGGCCCTCAAAAAGACCGGCAACCGCCTCATCACCTTGGAAGATCACCAGGCCATCGGCGGTGCTGGCAGCATGCTACTCAGCGCCCTGGTTCAGGCCGGTAGCTGTCCTCAGGTGAAGGTGCTCGGCGTGCAATCCGACTTTGGTCGCAGCGCCTACACGGCCAATGAGCTCTACGCCCATTATGGCATCGATGCCGCCGCCGTGGTAACTGCCGCTAAGGCCTTGGTCTAATCTGATGCTGGGGGGGGGTGTCACTTTAGCGGCTGAAGCAGCGCGCTACATCCACCCCCTGCGCATCGGCAACTTGGAACTCGCCAATAATCTCACCCTCGCCCCGATGGCCGGTTACACCAATGTTGCCTTCCGCCTGATTGCCAAAGAGGTGGGGGGCTGCGGCTTGGTGGCATCGGAAATGGTGGCGGCCATGGCCCCGGAACACGCCAAGCACGAACAGCGTTTCCGCGTCCTCACCGCCACCGTCCCCGCTGAGCGCCCCATCGCCATGCAAGTCTATGGCCGCAACCCCGAATGGTGCGCCGACCTCGCCCGTCGTCTCGCCGATGCCGGCGCCGATATGGTGGACCTCAACTGCGGTTGCCCGGTACGTAAGGCAACCCAAAACGGCTGTGGTGTGGCCCTGATGAAAGAACCCCAGCAAATCGAGGCCATCCTTCGCGCCATGCGTGCGGCGGTGCCCGAGCGCCCGGTAACGGTGAAAATGCGCTTAGGTGCCAATCAGCACCAACAAACGGTTTTGGAAGTTGCCCGACGGGCCGAAGATGCCGGGGTCGATGCAATTTTCATTCATGCCCGCACCGGCGAAAGCAAGCATGGCCAACCGGTGGATCTTGAACCGGTGGCGGCGGTCAAGGCCGCAGCCGGGGTACCGGTGATCGTCAATGGAAGTATGGATACGGCCGCTGCCATCCGCCGAGCCAAAGATGAAGCCGGTGTCGATGGATATCAGATTGGGCGCGCCGCCTGCGGTGACCCGTGGTTGTTTCGCAATCTGATTGCGGAACTCAAGGGTGAACCCTTGCATCAGCCAAGCTTGGATGAACGGCGGCAGTTGTTAGAGCGCCACTTTGACCTTATCCTCCAGCTTTTTGGTGAAGAGCGCGGTGTACGGGTTATGCGCAAATACACCTTTTTCTATTGCCAAGGCCTGCCTGGGGTGCGCGCCTTCCGCGAGCGCTTTGTGCGCATTGCCAACAGCGCCGATTTCGCTCAGGTGGTTGAAGAATTTTTCTCCCAATTGCAGGACCGTCTTGATGCCGGCCAGGAATTGGTGCCCGATGCCGATGCCGACCAGATCCTGATACAAGAAGGGTAAATCATGCCGCTTCAGCAGCATTGGCTTATGAAATCTGAACCCGATGTTTTCGGCCTCGATGATCTGCAACGTGGCGGTACGACCTGGTGGGACGGCGTGCGCAACTATCAGGCGCGAAATTTCATGCGCGATAATATGCAAGTTGGGGATGCGGTGCTGTTTTATCATTCCAATGCGAAGCCCAGTGGCGTTGCCGGCCTGGCCCGCATTAGCGCCGCCGCCACTCCCGATGCTTCCAGCTGGAATCCCGACAGCGAATATTTCGATCCGAAATCCAGCCCCCAAGCACCGCGTTGGTGGCATGTCCAGGTGGCCTACGTATCCCACTTCAAACGCTTAGTGCCGCTGGCCGAGCTCCGCGACATCCCCGAGTTAGCGGATATGGCGTTGCTCAACCGCTCACGCCTTTCCATTCAGCCGGTATCGCCTGCGCATTATGATATTATTTGCCAACTTGGTCAATGTTGACGATATGATAAATAATGCTTCTCGGAGAGACTCGCAGCGTTCATAGGGCATTTGCTGGGCCATCGGCCATTCGTCTCCAGTGCGGCAATAACACTGATGCCAGAAGTAGCTGCAGGGGATGGTACAATAAGATAGGCAGCATAATCTGTCCTATCCCAGGATCGGCAGAAAAGCAGACGATAATAAGGGGGACACCAAGGGCGAGCGTCTTTTGACTGGCGCATATACGTAAAGTAACCCCATCGCGATCTCCTATTGCACCCATGCAGGCCACCCATTCGGTGAGTACAAGTAAGGCCCCATGCAAGAGTAGTGCGAACAGCCCAGCGGCCAGTAAATGCGACCAGGCAAAGGCCGCTGTTTCACGCTGGGACGCCAAGCTAATGCCGATTATAACCAGGATCAGCATTAGCGGTGCCACGCGTAAGCCTGTCTCCAGAACGCATAAAAAACCTCGGATAAAAGGGCGCAATAACTGGCCAGCAAGCAACGGGACCATTACTAAAGGCACTAGTTTAAGCAACGTGTTAGCCAAGGGGATTGCGGCTTCCGTCATGCCAATGAGCAGTACCAGCCAAAGTGGGGTTAGCCAAACCCCGATAATATTACCAAGGGTGGCGCTAACTACTGACAGCGAGACATTGGCCCCGGCGGCGCGGGACATGGCTACGCAAAAGGCAATGGTCGTGGGCAGGCTTGCGCATACCACCATGCCAACGAATATCTGAGCATTGCCATGCATTGGCCAAAGAATCCAAGCTAAAGCAAAGCCCAGGAGGGGGGAGAGAATGAGGCTTATCCCCTGTATCAACCCATGCAGTCGCCAGGCCTTGCTGGCCTGGAATAATTCACTCGTCCGTAGGGCCAAGCCGGTGCACAGGAAGATTGCCATAATGGCCCCTTCCTTGAGCCTTCCAGCATGTGCTGTGCTTGTCCACTGAGCTCCGACTAACCAGGCCCAGGCCATGGTGCCACAGAGGGCTAAGAGAAACCAATGCTGAGCCAGAAACCTGCGCATGGCCGCAGTCTATTTATCAGGAACGGATACCAATGGGGGTCATTTTTTAGCCTTAAGGGCAGGGCCAAGGGCCATTCTGGATGGGAATGGTGCCCCACTCGCCCAGAGGGGGGATTGATACCCCAAGGAAAATCCAGTTAACAGCCGCATGCTGCAGCATAAGTGCAAAGTTATGTATTGTTCATGTAGGACTGAGTGTCACACTGTAGCACATTCTCAAAGGAGGATATCGTGCAGCGTTTACCAACCACCACCGCTCGTGCCGTTCGCGTTGCCTCCCCAGTTGCCACTACCAACGGCGACACTGGGACTCAGACCAGCATTGTGAATGCCTTCCCGCCCGAGCTTATGCGCATGGTGGAAGCGGATCCGCGCTTTGCCATCGCCACCCTCGATGGTCGCTGGCTAGACCCCTTTACCGGCGAGGCCATTCCCGCGCCCCAGGGCCTACGCATCGCTGCACTGCGGCGTTTAGCAACCCGTCAAGACTGGCGCCAACGGCCTGCCCTGGGCATGGGGGAATTGGCCGTACGTAAGCACTTCCACGATCTTGAAGGGTCAATTCCCCGTGACGAGCGCTTGCGGGTCATCGAAACCGCCAGCGGCTGCTGGGTCAATCCATACTCTGGACGAGTCGAACTCACTCTGCGTGTGGACGCTAGTAGTATTCTCACCCCGGAAAAGCGCTTGGTCATGGCCCGCATTCTCACTCGCACCCCCGAAATGCGTGGCCCTATCCGCGAACTTTCAGCGCTGATCAACGGCGAGCGTCGCGTGCTGCCCCTGCCAAGTGCAACCGGCAGCACCGCGACGATTAGCGCAGGCAGCGGAACTCGCACGGCTTCGGCGGTTTTTCGCCAGATCCCGAAGATTCCAGGCTGGCAGTTTGGCATCCATCATAGTTCGCACCATGCCGTTGGCGGGGATTTCTACGAAATTCACCCCTTAGACGATCAGCGATTGCTGATTGTTCTCGGCGATGTCAGCGGCCATGGCATGCAAGGGGCACAAGCCGCTACGGTTCTCCTTAAACAGCTACGCCGCAGCCTACACGAGATGCAAGATTTGCCCCACTTGGCCAATGAATTAAATCAGGCCTGCGCCCAATTTCTAGGCAAGGGAAAGTTCATCACGCTCTTTTTGGCCCTTCTCAATCCGGAAAACGGCGAAGGTTCTTTTGTGGCCTGCGGTCATCATCGGCCCCTCATAATTGCGCCAGGGCGTGAGCACTTGGCGAGTATGCCCGGTGGCCCATCCATGGCCCTTGGCCTTACCGCCACTGCTACTTTTCAGCAGCGGATCACCACGCATACATTTTCCCTGCGCCACGGCGACTGGCTGGTGCAGTGTTCGGATGGAGTCATTGAGGCTTCTCGCGAAGGTGACGATGAACTTTTTGGCATCACTCGCTATGCTGGCAGGGCTTTAACTCATGCCGATGACGATGCGCAAAAAATGGTTCAAGGCATAGCCGATGCTGCCACTCGCTACGCCGGCGGTTCCCTCGATGACGATTGTACCATTCTCGCCATTCGCCGCCTCGCCCCGCAGAGGGAATAATGGCATTGGCAACTGATAGCGCCGCGCAATGACGTATCGGGACGGGGTATCGGCATCACACCAGCCCTTGGCAAGTCGGAAGCAGCCCTATGACAGGGTATATGACAGCCTTTCTCTTCGACCTTGATGGCACCCTGGTTAATAGCAGCGCCGATCTCGCGGCCAGTGGTAATGCGGTGCGCCAGGCCTTTGGTTCTCCGCCATTGCCCCTTGAGCAGGTGCAATCGATGATTGGCGATGGTTTGGCAGCGCTCTTAGAGCGACTACTTGCTGATGCTCCCTTGGCCCCAGGGCAAAATTTAGATATGCAGCGGGCCTTCGAGGTATTTGCCCTTGATTACGATCAGCAATGCACCCGCAGCACCAGCCTGTATGCCGGTCTGCGTCCCTGCCTAGATACCCTGAGGGCTGCTGGTCATGGCATGGCCGTAGTGAGTAATAAACCGGATCGTTGGTGCCAGGCGATTATTGCCCACCTTGATCTCGCGGCCCATTTCCCTGTCATTATCGGCGGTGATGGCCCACGCAAACCAGCCCCTGGGCAATTAATTCGTGCCGCTCAGTTACTGGGAGTGGCGGTGAGTGATTGCGTTATGGTTGGTGATATGGCGAATGATGTGCTTGCCGGGCGGGCAGCCGGCTGTCCCGTTATCAGTGTTGGCTGGGGCTTTAGCGCCCTGCCCGAGGGCGTGATTGCCGATGCCCACTGCCAGCGACCCGAGGATTTTCCGGCCGTCCTCCGCGAATGGGGCGCTCGTATCTAATGCCCCTGGTCTACGATGCCGAAGGTTACCCGGTGGACGCAGACCTGGTGCTGCGCGCCTATGCCCAGGGCTGCTTCCCCATGTCCGAGAGTCGGGATGGACGGTTGAGTTGGTATCGCCCGACAAATCGCGCGATTATTACCTGGGATCGGCTGCGTATTCCTCGCTCTCTGCGCAAAACTCTCGCGAAAAATCCCTTTCAGCTGGCTCTCAATCGGGATTTCTCTGCCATTGTCAGCGCCTGCGCCGAGCGCAGTGAAACCTGGATTGGGCGAGATATTCAGCTCCTTTTTGAAGAGCTTCATCGCCGCGGCCATGCCCACTGCGTGGCCGCCTATGACGGCGATGGGCGCTTGGTTGGCGGCTGTTACGGCCTTGCCCTGGGCCGCATTTTCTGTGGTGAAAGTATGTTTCACCTGGTGAACGATGCCTCCAAGGCCTGTATTTGGCACCTCACCCAGCAGCTACAGCGCGGTGGCTTTGTGCTTTTGGATTGCCAGCAGCAAAGTCCGCACATGAGCCGCTTTGGTGCCTATGAAATTCCCGACCAGGAATTTCAGTGCTTACTCGATCGCTATCGCGACGAAACAGCCAACTTCCCATCCTTGAGCTAAGCTGCTTCAGGCCTTGGCCTAGCCGCGATCAACGGCAGGCTGTGGCCCCCATGTACGATGATCTCCCCGGCTGGGAGGACCTTCCCAGCCAGATTCTTTGCCGCGCCTTGGATACCCGTGAGCGGATTCGCCAGCGGGAAGCCCGCGGCCAGGCCAGCGAGCGCCTGCGCGCCCGCCTGCAGCAACTCCTCGACGAGGGCCGCCAATCCTTAGCTCATCAACCGGCTGCGTCCTGGCGCCTCGACTACCCAGCCGATCTGCCAGTGAGCGGCGCCCGCGAGACGATTATCGAACAGCTGCGCCAGCGTTCCTGCCTGGTGCTTACCGGTGAGACGGGTTCAGGGAAAACCACCCAATTGCCGAAGATGCTGGTCGAGGCTGGCTACGGCCGCCGCGGGATGATCGCCATTACCCAGCCCCGGCGCCTGGCGGCGGTATCGGTGGCCCGGCGTTTGGCCGAAGAATGCGGCTGCGATGATGGCAGCATTGCCCATGCCGTGCGTTTTGACGATCAGCGTCAAGATCATAGCCGTTTGGTGGTCATGACCGATGGCCTATTGTTAGCCGAGCTCAGCCGTGACCCCTGGCTCTCCCGCTACGATGCGGTGCTGGTGGACGAAGCCCACGAGCGCTCGACCACCATTGACTGCCTCCTCGCCGGCCTGCTGCGGCTGCGCCGTCGCCGGCCGGATCTCGCCCTCGCCGTCACCAGCGCCACCATTGATGTGGAGATTATGGCGGACTACCTCGCCGATGGGGGGCCACGGGCGCCGATTATCCAAGTCGATGGCCGCCTCTATCCGGTGGAGCAGCGCAGCTGGCTCCTCAATAGCGAGCGCGATGCCGGTGGCTATCTCGATGCCCTGGTGGACTGCGTGCGGCATATCCATGCGGGCAACCAGCACCCCGGGGATATTCTCTGCTTCCTGCCCACTGAGCGGGATATTCTCGAAGCGCGGCGGCGACTCCTCGACCTGCAAGGGGCCACTATCCTGCCCTGCTTCGGTCGCCTCAATAGCCACGAGCAGCAGCGTATTTTCAGCCAGGTGAGCGGGCGCAAAATCGTCCTCGCGACGCCGATTGCCGAAACCTCCCTCACTGTCCCCGGCATTGGCGTGGTGGTCGATAGCGGTTTGGCGCGGATGAAACGCTACCGCGCCCAGGCGCGCACCGAACGCCTGCCGATCGAAGCGGTTTCCCAGGCCAGTCTGCGCCAGCGCCGGGGACGGGCCGGGCGTCTCGGCCCCGGGGTTTGCTATGAGCTCTTTACGAGCAGTGATGCGGCAAGCCGTCCGGCTTTTACCGAACCGGAAATCCTACGTTCGAATTTAAGCGGCGTGCTGCTGCAACTCCTCGCCTCCGGCGAACGCGATCCCCAAGCCCTGCCCTGGCTCACCCCGCCGCGGCCCCAGGACTGGGAGCAGGCCTGGCAGGGCTTGGATGAACTGGGGGCCATCGATGGCGAGCGCCGCCTCACCGAGTTGGGGCGGCGCATGAGCCGTCTGCCCTTGGATCCCGGATTGGCCCGCATCTGCCTCGCTGGCATTGAAGCTGGAATTGGTTCCGATGCCCTGACCATTGCCGCTTTTCTCTCCATTCAGGATCCGCGCCTGCGGCCCCAGGGCGAAGAGGCCAAGGCCGATGCCGAGCACCGTCGCTTTCAGCACCCCGAAAGCGATCTGATTACGGTGCTCCAACTCTGGGATGCCTGGAAGGCCGAGCCTTCGAATACGGCCCGTGTCCGCTTTGCTCGCGCCCATTATCTGAGTTGGCTGCGCATGCGCGAATGGAGCGATGTGCGGCGGCAAATGGCCAAAGAGCTGCGTAATTTGGGCCTCGCCCAGCTGCCTGAAGGCGGCGAGGCTAGGATCGAACGCAGTCAGAATCGCATCGACACGCTCCACCACTGCGTGCTCGCCGGTATGCTTGGCATGGTCATGCGGCGGGAGATTCCCAGCCCGGAACCGACCAGTCGCAAACAAGCCCAAACGGGCAAGTCGGAGCGCCCCGGGCGGGCCCCACCAATCTATCGCGGCGCCGGCAATCGGCCCCTGCGCCTGCATCCCAGCAGTGTTCTCGCCATGCGCGCAAGCCGCAAGGCCGCCGCCACCCCAGCAGCGGAATGGCTGGTCGCTTGCGAGATTATCGAAACCAGCCAGGTCTGGGCCCGCCTCTGCGCCCCGATCCAGCGCGATGCTCTCATTGCCTTAATCGGCGATCGCGGCAAGCGCAGTGCCAGCGCCCCGATCTGGGAAGCTGAACGGGCGCGGGTGGTGGTTTATGAACAACTGACTTGGCTTGGCCTAGCGGTGATTGAACGCCAGGCGGTGGCCGCCGAGCGGGTGGTTGGCCGCGAAGCGGCGGAAGCGGTGTTCATCGAGCAGGCCCTGGTGGCAGGGGGGATCCGTCAAGCACCAGCCATTCTGCAGGCCAATGCCCAGGCGATTGCGGATGCCGATGGCGCTGCCCTGCGCCTGCGCGATCGCAGTTTGCGCATAGATCCCGAAGCGATTGCTGAAACCTATCGTCAGCGCTTGGCCGGCCTCCCTCAAAGACGCCCGGACTGCACCAGCTTGGTTGCCCTTAAACGTCTCCTGCGGCAATATGATGAGGACTGGCTGCGCCTGCGGCCCATCGACTGCTGCCATCGTTGGTGGGAGGCGGAGGGGCTCTTCCCCCGCCAGGTCAGCCTAGCTGCGGGTTTGACCCTTGCCGTCAGCTACCGCCATCAGCCAGGCGACGATGACGACGGCGCCACCATACGCATTCCCCAGGATCAGCTCGACCGGCTGGAGCTTTGGCGCTGCGAACGGGTACTGCCGGGGTTGGTGGCCTGGTCGATTGAAGAGTGGCACCGTGGCCTGCCCGCACGCTGGCGCGAGGAACTGCCCCTGAGCCAGGAGCGCCTCTGGGAGTGGAGCGAAGAACTGCTTGCCAGCACCTGCGATCTGGCAACCGCCATGCGCCAGATTTTGGCCCGCCATCAAGGGCCGGACAGCGTCATTCCCTCCCTGGCGCGACTCCCAGATTGGTGCCGTCTGCGCTTGCAGATCTGCGCCGAGGATGGGCGGATATTGGAATCCAGCCGTGATCCCCAGAGCTTGCTCTCCGCGAATCCCGAGAGCCAGGATTCCCTCGCCGCCCTGCGGGCCCAAATTGAGAGCGCACCCAGCCAGGACTGGCCAGGGGATATTCCAGAGCGGGTGGGGAGGGGGTCGCAGGTGGCCTCGGCGGCGCTGGTGCGCGCCCGCAATCAAAACGCTGAGGTGGCGGTACGGGTGGCCCTCTTTAGCACACCCGAATGCGCCCAGCACTGGCACCGGGACGGCGTCCAGGCCTGGCTAGAAGCCTCCCTTGATGCCGATCTCAGCGCCCTCGCCAAGGAATGCGCCGGGCCCCTGGGCAATCATGCCGGGGGGCCGGGGCCGGCCATTCTTCGCGGCGCCGCCATGGCCCTGGTGGCGGCAGAACTCGGCGAGGAGGCCCTGCATAGCTGTCGCCAAAGAGCCTGCGCCCAGCCCCTAGCGGCAAAGGCCACGTCCCTGCTGGAACGGGAGCGGCCGCAGCTTGCCGATTGGGCCCGGCGCCTCGGCCACAGCAGTCAGCAATTACAAGGGCGCCTGCGACGGGGGGCGCGGGGTTTGGCCGGGCTTGCCGCGATGCAGGATCTGCAGCGCCAGAGCAATCTCCTTTTGGGCCAGAACTGGTGGTTAACTCTGCCCTGGTGGGGCCTGCAGGCTCTCCCCGACTGGCTGGAGGCGGTGCTGAATGCGCATCCACCAAGCCCTCGGCAAGAGCGCGAGCGCCGTCGGGTAAGCCGACTGGTGGACGATTGGCAGGAATTCCGCCGGGATGTGGATCTTCCACCGGCCCGAGCCCTGGGCCTGGCCGAGGACTGGCAGCAGGCCCATGCCATGGCTTGGGAGTGCTATTGGGCGGCGCTGGGTGCATCCTCACCGCGGCACCAGGCCCATGAATTGCGGGTACGCAGCTTTATGGAAGAGGCCCGTGGCCGCTTGAGCGCCAGCCTTAGCGCTTGGCAAATGCTGGCCCAGGAAATGCGCGGCCTCCTGCCCATGATCGAGCGCCTCAATGGCCCCGTCGCCCAGCGGGTTGCCGCCGCCGGCCACGAGGTACTACGTCGGGGACTTGATCTCGGCTTTGCTGCCGATCCGCCGGCCCAGCGCCAGCACATGCAGCACTGGTTACAGCAGGCCCGTCAACTCGTCTAAACAATCGCCCAAGCTACGGAAAACCCCTTGTCTGACCTCTGCCCTTCAACCGTTGCCGCCACCCTGCAGTCATCTATGATGAATGGCTTACCTATGCGAGGAGGCTAAGCAATGAGCGCAGAGAACCCTACCGCAAACAAGATCATCCGAGTAACCGACGTCATTTTGCGCGATGCCCATCAGTCGCTCATGGCCACGCGGATGCGTATGGAGGATATGATCCCGGCCTGCGAAGATCTCGACAATGCGGGCTTTTGGAGCCTTGAATGCTGGGGTGGGGCAACCTTCGATGCCTGTATTCGCTTCCTCAATGAAGATCCCTGGCAGCGCCTGCGCACCTTTAAACAACTCATGCCGAAAACTCCGCTGCAAATGCTGCTACGGGGACAAAATCTTCTCGGCTATCGCCATTATGGCGACGACGTGGTGCGCCACTTTGTCGATAAAGCGGCGGCCAATGGCATGGATGTCTTCCGGATATTTGATGCCCTTAATGATTTACGCAATCTGGAAGTGGCGATTGCTGCCGTTAGGCAGACCGGCAAGCACGCCCAAGGGTGCATTAGTTTCACTGTTTCCCCGGTGCACACGGTTGCCGCCTTTGTCGATCAGGCCAAGCGACTCCAGGACATGGGCGTGGATTCCCTCTGCATTAAGGATATGGCAGCCCTCATTAAGCCGCAGCAGGCCTATGATTTGGTGCAGGGGATTAAGGCCGGCTGCGGCGATGAATTGCCAGTGCACCTGCATGTCCATGCCACCACTGGGGTAACCATGGTCTCCCTTATGAAGGCGATTGAAGCCGGCTGCGATGGTGTTGATACCGCTAATCCAGCGATGTGCCTAGGTACCGGCCACAACCCCACTGATGCCTTCTGCGAAATGCTGGAGGGCACGCCCTACGGTCACCAGATCGACCTTGGCTTAGTGCGCAAGGTAAAGAAACATTTCGAAGCGGTGAAGCCGAAATACGCGGAATTCTGCACCAAGTACGTCGGGGTCTCCACCGAGATTTTCGAAAGCCAAATTCCTGGCGGCATGCTCTCAAATATGGAATCCCAGCTCAAGCAGCAGGGAGCCGGTGATAAAATGGATGCGGTATTGGAAGAAGTGCCAAGAGTGCGCAAGGTTGCCGGTTATCCGCCATTGGTTACCCCCTCATCGCAAATCGTTGGCACCCAAGCGGTGTTTAATGTACTCATGGGCCCCTACAAGCGGCTCACCGGCGAATTTGCTGACTTAATGCTGGGCTACTATGGCGAAACGATTAGCCAGAAAGACCCAGAGATTATTAAAATTGCCGCCGCCCAGATGGGTAAAGAGGCCATCACCTGTCGTCCCGCCGATCTGATCAGCGATGAATGGGAATCGTTGACGAAAACTGCAGCTGCAACCAAGGGCTTTAATGGCAGCGATGAAGACGTCCTTACCCTTGCCATGTTTCCCCAGGTGGCACCTAAATTCTTTGGCGAGCGCGCCGATAAGGCGGAGGCGCCAGCCCCCGCTTCAAGCCCCAAGGCGGTCTCCCAGCCCATCCCTCAGCCCGGCGGGCCGGGCGAAGACTTTGCCGTCTCCATCGCCCTGACCGTGCGCGAACTGCCGCAAAGCCCCGGCGGTGCGGTGAGCGAGGGGGATATTATTCTCATCGGTGAAAGCCGCGGTCGCCGAGTGGAAATTACCGCTCCCCGCGCCGGACGGCTGGTCTCCTATGCGGTCAAGCCCGGTGATGCCCTGCCGCGACAGGCGCTTATCTGTCAGTTGGGTTAATCGCCGCGGAATCATCGGGATCTGCAGGCGGGCGATGACTGTAAATTCCCTGCCGAGCAGCCAGGGCCACCGCCGCATAACAGCAGGGAAGCAGCAGCGGCAGGCAGCTCCAACCAAAGAGTTCAGCCCCCATCACCGCGCAGGCGAGGGGGCAGCGGCTGGCGGCAGCAAAAACCGCCATCATTCCCAAGCCTGCTGCCAGGGCTAAGGAAAGGCCGAGCATGAGCGCCAGGCTATGGCCAAGGGTGGCACCGATGAAAAAGAGGGGGGTCACTTCACCGCCCTTAAATCCAGAGCCTAGGGTTACCGCGGTAAATACGATCTTCCACAGCCAGCTGCTGTGAGTGGCGCCGTCCTCGCTAAAGGCGCTGGTTATGCTGGTGGCCTCGGGATCGGCATGGGTAACCCCAAGGCCCAAATAATCCCGCGATCCCGATACCCAGACCAGGGCAATCACCAGTAGGCCACCGATCACCGGCCGTAGCCAGGCGCGGCTGACCAGGCGGCGCAGATTGCTTTCCACCCCGTGATGCAGGAAAAGATAGAGCCGAGCCGCCAGGGCTGCGCCAAGGGCAACCACCACCACGCTCAGCAGGCCATTGGAAAAAAACTGAGCCCACCAAGAGCTTGGGCTGAGCTCGGCAAAGATCTGTGGATAGAGGGCATGGCTCGCCCCCCAGGCATGGCTAATCGCATTACTCAGAAGGGCTGAAAGCAGGGCTGGCAGCAGGATAGGCCAGCGCAGGCGCCCCAGGCGCGCCACTTCGACGGCAAAAATGGTGGCTGCCAGGGGAGTGCCAAAGAGGCCAGAAAATCCCGCTGCCATACCGCAGCAGAGGAGCATGCGGCGGGCCCGCGGATTCCGTTGAAAGGCACGCAGGCGATTGACCGCAGATGCTATCGAGCCACCCATCTGCACCGCCGTACCTTCACGCCCAGCTGATCCGCCAAACAGATGGGTGAGTACGGTGGTGAGGAGAATCAGCGGCGCCATCCGTCGGGCCGGCACCGGCTGGGCCTGGGGATCTTCCGCCGCCCGCTGCAGGCTACCCATGCCGGCAGCGGCGTAGCCGCCCCAGTACTGATACATGAGAACGATGGCGGCGCCGGCGAGAGGGAGGAGGTAGAGCAGCCAGGGTTTGGCCTCACGGCTGGCCTGGGCGTAGTCGAGCAGGTGCAGGAAAAGGGCGCAGGCGCTGCCGGCAAGACTGCCCAGCAGAACAATCGCCAGCAGCCATGCCAGGGGGCTTGGCCCCTTCTCCGTGCTTTGCGAATACTGCATCGCCCAAGACTGAGGAGATGCATGGATCATGCAAGGAGGCACGATTATTCCCATTCACAGGCGCTTTTGCGTGCTTCTGAGGCACGCTGCGGCCAAGCCATGGACTCAAGGCCGGGGGCCGCATACTACCGGCCATGGATACCGAACGCTTTATGGGCATCGTCAACGGCCTGGCCGCCAGTTACCGTGGCGGTTTTGGCGTCAATCCTTCAGCCGGCGGCGGCTTGCCCGATCGGGCCAGCGTTGCCGCCCTCTGCGATCTCATGTTGCATGTGGTGTTTCCCGGCTTTTTCGCCCACGGATCGGATCAGGTCATCGCCGATGCGACTGATCCTTCCCTGCGCCGGCTGATTGGTGATCTTGAAGATGACCTGCATCGCCTCCTCCTGCGCGCCTATCATTTTCAAGCCAGCTGCCTAACCGCAGAGGCCGGCCAGCGGCCGGCGCCGATGGCCGCCGGCGAAGTTCTCGCCCAGTTTTTAGAGGCCTTGCCAGAAGTCCGGCGTCTTTTGGAAAGCGATGTCCTAGCCGCATTTGAAAACGATCCGGCGGCGCCCTGCCATGAAGAAATCATTGTCAGCTATCCCTGCATTGAGGCAATCGCGGTGCAGCGCCTGGCGCATCAACTCTACCAGCTCCAGGTTCCCTTCCTGCCGCGGATGATGACCGAAGTCGCCCACTCGCGCACCGGCATCGATATCCATCCGGGGGCGATTATTGGCGATCACTTCTTTATTGACCACGGCACCGGGGTGGTGATCGGCGAGACCACCACCATCGGTTCCCATGTCGTCCTCTATCACGGGGTTACCCTGGGCGCCTTTAATCCTACCGTGCGCAACGATGCTGGCATCCTCGATCGCGGCCAAGACAATAAGCGCCATCCCGATTTGGAAGACCACGTCACCGTCTATCCCGGCGCTACCATCCTTGGCGGCGATACCCGCATTGGCCACCATAGCGTCATTGGCGGTAATGCCTGGGTTACCCGTTCGGTGGCTCCCTGGTCTACCGTGACCATGGCCGATCCAGAATTGCGCATTCGGCAAAAGCAGCAGCAGCCTTCAACCAGTTTCGAGATCTAAGCATGGCCCTCGACACCCTCCTCACGGATCCCTGGTGGACTGCTGAAGCATTACCTGACGAGGGCTGTGCGGTCTGGCAGCTGGGCCGACTCAGCCTGTACGCTCGGCGCATGGGCCCGGACCTCGCCATTGGTAGCCGACTTGATGACGAGGAACTTTCCCATGCCGTGGTGGGAAGCCTGAGTAGCGTGCCCGAGGATATTACCGCCTGGCCGCGCTGGGTAACCGGGGTCGAGCAACCACGCCTGCGCCTTCTCCCGGTGTTGCCTTCGCTACCGGTGGTTATTCGCCCTTATCAACCAATCACCCTAGGCCCCCACATGAAGGTACGGATTTATGTCGGCCTTCCCTGCCTGCTACAAGTTGCGGTGCTTGGCGCGGATCATGAGGCAGCCAGAACCCTCCTTGAGATTGAATCGGTGCCCCTGTCGCAAACCTGGTTTGGCGAACCGGTGGCCGGAGAGTTAGCCCTATCGCTACGCTCGCGGGCCCGACGGCATCTGGGGGATATCGATCATCTCGCCCATCGCATTCTCTGTCCGGTGGAGATCAGCAATCAACACCATGGGGATTTTAGCTTTGAACGGGCTTTTGTGCGACTCGCTCACTGTGGGGTCTATCACGGTGCTGATCGGCTTTTTTCAAGCGCCATCCACTTAAACTACCGGGGCCCAGAACACGAAGTTGAAATGGAAGTAGAAAACCATCCGCCAGCAGAAGCTGCCACCGCACTGCTGCTGCAGGCTCCGCGCAATCCCAGCGGAGTTAAAGGCTCGCGCGGTGTTCTTGCCGGCCTGCGTGGTGCCTGGATGACCCTCTAATGCTGGCCATGAATCAGTGTTTTTCGCAATTGAACCTCCTCTGCCGACACGGAACTGTGGATGAGTGAATTACTGCGCTATCTACTTTCTTGGTCACACCCGGTGGTGGCCATTTTTCTCTCTTTGCTGATTGGCTATTTGCTGTTGCGCCTGTTAAGCGTGTTTGTCCAGCGTGGCCTGCGTCAGCAACTTGGTGAGCGCAGCGCGCGCAGTATTGCGCGCTCTATGATTGCCTTGGGAATGATCCCGGTCCTTGGCATTACCCTAGAAATGGAATTGGTTTCTTTGCGCGCCCTCGCCGAGGTGATTGCCGAAACTCCGGGAGTTGTTCCAGGCCTGCGCATTTTGCTGATTTTGGCAATTGGCTACCCGCTGCTGCGCTTGGGGGTTGGCCAATTGCGGCGAGCCATACTGCGCAAGTCCAGCGTCCAAGCCTCGCAATTGGCCGGCAAAGCCGTTTTCTACATCGGCATTATTGCCCTGCTCTCCATCGTCTTACATGAGATGGGTTTTAACCTGACGGCGGTCATTGGCGCAGCGGGCATTCTTGGTGTGGCCATTGGCTTTGCCAGTCAAACCAGCTTAGCTAACATTATTTCCGGCATCTTCCTTATTGGCGAGCGGCCTTTTGCGGTGGGGGAACTGATCCAGGTGGGAGATCTCATCGGCACGGTGATCGCCATCGACCTTCTCTCCGTCAAGGTGCGCACCCCCGACAACCGCCTCGTGCGCATCCCCAATGAACATCTCCTCAAAGGCATTGTCACCACCATTAATCGCTATCCCATTCGCCGCCTCGATGTCCGGCTAAGCGTGGCCTACAAAGAAGATGTGGCCCATGTGCGGCGCGTGCTTGCAGACGTGGCTGATCGCCATCCTCTTTGCCTCGATGAGCCTAAGCCGTTAATTATATTTGATAAATTTGGCGATTCTGGCCTCGAATTCCTTTTCGCTGTGTGGGTGGTGCGGGAACGCTTTCTTGATCTCAAGAATGGCATTATGGACATGGTTAAAGAGCGTTTCGACGCTGAAGGCATCGAAATTCCCTTCCCCCATATTTCGCTTTACGCCGGTGAGGCCAGTCAGCCCTTCCCCATTCGTGTGGTCAACGATACCCCCTCAACGAGCGTCGTTAACCCCATTGGCGGGACAGACCCTACGTAGGGGGCAGCTACTGCAGCGCGGTGCCTTCGGCCGGCAATGGGCCCGGCCGAGGCGGATCAATTGGTGGCACAGCTGTACCCAGCGATCTTGCGGGAATCGCCGACAAAGGTCGAGTTCGATGCTGGTCGCCTGCGTCGATCGGCTCAGCCCGAGACGCTGAGAACAACGAGCAACATGGCTGTCAACGGCAATCGCCGGCACCCCCAGGCGATTACCCAGTACCACTGCCGCTGTCTTGGCCCCGACACCGGGCAATTGCCGCAAAGCATGAGGGTCTCTTGGCAATTCGCCGCCATGAAGCTCGCTAATCAGGCGCGCGCATTCGGAAATGGCTCGCGCTTTTTGTCGATAAAGGGGCAGGCGGGAGAGTAAAGCGCTGAGGTCAGGTATGCTTATGGCCGCGTAGGCCGGCAAACCACAAAGGTGCTCTTGTAAAACCGCCATGACCTGATTGACCCGCTGATCAGAGGTTTGCGCGCTACATATGACAGCGACCAAAAACTCAAAGGGGTCACGAGCTTGTAATTCGCACGCCGCATCAGGCCAATGATTATTTAAGAGTTCATCGATGCGACGAACATCGCCAGGATTATAGGGGAGCTGCATCCGTTCTGCCTTCAATCCATCCGTGCGAGCCGGCCAATGACCAGGAAGGGGGGCAGTAGGCACAATACCACTAAGGTCAGTTCAGGGACGAGAACCACCACAAAGATGGCGTCAAAAATGATAATCCCTGAAAGGGCACGAACCATGAAGGGACCAATGAGCTGTCGGCTGGCCAAGCGTAGGGCCGGCAAGATCACCACCCCGAGTCGCCATACTGCCCAACTCGAGAGCAGGAGTAGGCCGCCGATAATCAGGGATGCTGCGGTTACTTGGCGCTCGATTAAAAGATCGCGCAAACGCGGCTGAAAAGCCCCATGCAGCACCACCCACAGCAAACTGGCTGCTATAATCACGGTGGCAATCAGCAACTCCCAACGATAGCTGCGGCGATGCTCTAATTCGCTCATCAGGGTGATCCCGAAAATATAGGCACCTAGCATCAGGGGATAGGCGCTGTGCTGTCCACTGCCAGCGCCGACAAGGCGTAAATCGGCGTTAAAAAGGCTCATGGTCGATAAGAGCAGGGCGTCGAAATGCTCAGGACCCAGCATTAGCATGGCAAAAACCGCGTGACTGGCCCGTGTCGCAGCCATCGCCAAGGAGCCCAGCCAGGGAATATTCTTGAGGCCAACATTATAAAGTAGGGCACAGGAAAGGACGATGGATAGGGCGCAGAAGCCCCGCCAGCCCAGTTGGGCGGCAAAGAAGAGGGCTAATACGGCGCAGATGACCCCCGCCATCCAGGCACTGAAATAGCTAATCTGACCACTCGGCAGGGGGCGACGAGGGGCGATCAATATATCACGCTCGACATCGCAGAGGTCATTCCAGATCATGCCAGCAAGATACACCGAGACCGAAGCGGCCAGTACCCATAGGGCATCGGGGCGATGCTGAAGCAATTCACGGGCGATATCCGCGCTCGCCAAACCACTGGCCACCAGGACGGCAAGAAGGTTGCTGAAAATGGTGGTGAGACCAGCGAGTCGAAACAGGCGCAGCCAGGGCAATAGCATATGACGGATTGTGGGCGGGGCTTGGGTCCAGGCAAATCAAATGGCGAGCCGGCGAGAGCTGCGTCAGTCCCGCCGGCGGTGTAGCTGGCAGCCAGCGCGGATAAAGCGACGGGTAAGGCTATAGATGCGGCGCAGGGATTCGGCTAGGTCTCGTTCTACGGTGTAGGCGGCCACCCGCTTCGGGGCATCGGCGGTGAGCCGCTCAATTTGATGCTCGATAAGCCGGCGTTCGGCCTCGCGCAGGCTGGCTTTGGCCTTCACCACGCTGCGCGCCAGTTCCAAATCCTGCTCGGCCACTGCCTGGATGCCTCGCTCTAATTCGCTGACCACTTGGCGGTGGAAAGCGGCGAGATGCTGATGGGTGCTGGGGGAAATTTCCAAAGCTTCGCTCAATCGACGCCGCCCCAGGGGGACCATATCCTTGGCTACCACATCGCCGATGGATTCCAAATAATCCGCCGTCTCCAGGAGATAGGTGATTTCCATTCCCACCTCGGAGGCCATTTCCACCTGCAAGAGGCGCTCGCAGTAAGCAACCAGTGCTTCGTGATGCGCATCGATGCGCCCATCCATACCATTGATCATATCCAAAGACGCGGCATCTCCAGAGATCACCGTTGCTAGGGATTGCTCGACGGTGGCCAGAACTTGGGCGCCCATGAGCGTTACTTCGCGACGCATGGCCTCGGCTGCCAGGGCCGGCTGATCAATGAGTATGGGGTTGAGCTCCTTGGCCACCGCCTGCGGCTCATCGGCTGAGGGCTGCGTCTCGGGACCGGTGAGACGGATAACCAAGGCACTGACCAAGCCGGTAAAGGGCAAAACGACGGCAACCGTCAAAAGGTTGATCAGGGTATGGGCATTGGCAACTTGGCGTGGGACTTCGAAGGCCAATGCAGCGGCACCTTCGAGATCTGTTGCCACCGGGGAAATGGCCCGGGTTAACGATTCCAGGGGGCCAATTAAAGGAAGCCAAATGGCGACCATAATCACCTTGAAAACAAGGTACGAGAGAGCCGTTTGGAAGGCGCTCTTGGGCTGACCGATGGAGGCCAGCAAGGCGGTGATAGTGGTGCCGATATTAGCGCCAAAGACCAGGGCCAAACCCGCATCTAGGGGAATAAGCCCCTGGCCGGCAAGCACAATAATGACCCCGAGGGTGGCCGATGAAGACTGCACTAAAGCCGTAAACACCGCCGCAATGACAATCCCAAGTAAAGGATTGCTCATACCTGCCATTAAATCGATAAAGGGCTGATAGCTGCGCAGGGGGGCCATGTGAGTCGACATCACATCAAGGCCAAGGAAGATAACGCCCAAGCCCATAAGCATGCTGCCGAGGCGAGCAAGGGTAGCCCGCGAGCGCCACATCGTGCAAATGAAGCCGAGGGCAATCAAAAGCAGGGCATAATGGGTGACCTTAAATGCAATAATTTGTGCGGTTATGGTGGTGCCCACGGCCGCACCCATGGTAATGCCGAGGGCCTGGGAAAGGGAAATAATACCGGCGCTGACAAAGCCGATGGCAATCACCGTGGTAATCGACGAAGATTGCAATACCGCCGTCGCTAAACATCCAGTGGCCACCGCCCGCAAGCGATTGCCGGTGAGCCGCGCCATAATTTCCTTGAGCCGACTGCCGGCCATGGTTTTCAATGATGATGACATCATCCCCATGCCGTGAAGGAAAAGGGCAAGCCCACCCGCAAGCCCCATGATCATGGTTATCCAAGACAGTTCTTCCACCAGCAGTCTCCAGTTACGGCCTAGGCAATGGACGCAGCCGTCGGCATCATGGAGTCTTTACTCACTCGTCTAGTCGTGAGTGTTTCCCCAATCGCTATGGAGCGCCCCAAGCATCCCTGGGATAACTTTTGGGGGTGGTGACTTGTAGCCTGAGAAGTAGCCCAAATACGTTGCGCCAATGACGATATTGGGGTCCACTCAATGAGGAGGAGACAGATAAAAAAAAGTGGTGCTACTGGGACTTTAGGGTGACCGGAAGGGCCCACTGGACCTTAGCGCTGGGGTTCCATACTCCCCTGCTTCGCCCACTACCGATGCGAGGAGCCCGTCTTGAGCCGCGATAGCTATCAGTCCCCCTTGGTCAGCCGCTATGCTTCCCGGGAGATGTCCTGGAACTTTTCCGATAATCGCAAGTTTCGCACCTGGCGTCGCTTATGGCTGGAGCTAGCACGCGCTGAGCAGCGGCTTGGCCTGACGATTAGCGATGCCCAGATCGCGGCGATGGAGGCTCACCTTGACGATATCGACTACGACCGCGCCGCCGATGAAGAGCGTCGCCGCCGTCACGATGTCATGGCCCACGTCCATACCTTTGCCGCAGCGGCCCCGGAGGCGGCGCCGATTATCCACCTCGGCGCCACCTCCTGTTATGTCACCGATAATACGGAATTGCTGATGCTGCGAGACGGCCTCGATCTGCTGCTGCCTAAGCTGGCTCGGGTCATCGATCGTTTGGCGCGCTTTGCCGATAATTGGAAGGATCAGCCCACCCTTGGCTTTACCCACTTTCAGCCTGCCCAATTGACCACCGTCGGTAAGCGCGCCTGCCTGTGGATACAGGATTTGGTGATGGATCTGCGCAATCTCACCCGGGCCCGCGCCGACTTGCGCTTCCGCGGGGTGAAGGGTACCACCGGTACCCAGGCCAGCTTCCTTACCCTTTTTGACGGCGATCACGATAAAGTCGAAGAGCTCGACGCCCTGGTAACCCGCGCCTTTGGCTTTCAAAAGAGTTATGCCGTTACCGGGCAAACCTACCCCCGCAAGGTGGACTGCGATATCCTCTCGGCCCTCGGCAGCCTGGGCGCCAGCGCCCATAAAATCGCCACCGATTGGCGCCTGCTGGCCAATCTCAAGGAAGTGGAAGAACCCTTTGAGAAGGAACAAATCGGCTCTTCGGCCATGGCCTATAAGCGCAATCCCATGCGCGCCGAGCGCTGCTGCGCCATTGCCCGACACCTCATGGCCCTGGTCGCCGATGCCCAGCATACCGCCGCTACGCAGTGGATGGAGCGCACCCTCGACGATAGCGCCAACCGCCGCATTAGCCTGCCCGAGGCCTTCCTCTCCGCCGATATTGTCCTCGGCATTCTGCAGAACGTCAGCGAGGGCATGGTGGTCTACCCCGCGGTTATCCGCCGCCGCATTCGCGAAGAGCTGCCCTTTATGGCCACTGAAAATATGATTATGGCCATGGTTAAATCCGGCGGCGATCGCCAAGCGGTGCACGAAGCCATCCGCGTCCATAGCCAGGCCGCAGCGGCGGTGGTCAAACAGCAGGGGGGCGATAACGATCTCGTCCAACGGGTGAGCGAAGACCCCTTCTTTGCCCCCATCCACAGCCAATTGGATGTGCTGCTCGAGCCCAGCACCTTCGTTGGCCGGGCGCCGCAGCAGGTGGAGGCCTTCCTCGCCCAAGAGGTGCAGCCCGCCCTGCAGCCCTTTGCTAAGCATCTTGACGGCACCAGCGAACTCCAGGTGTAAGAATATTTAAGCCGCCGATATGGTTGCCGGACTGCTTACCCCGGATCTTGCCAACCCAGAGCAGGGTGCCGGCGGCATAGGGCAAAGCCCTTGGTTGCCCTGGCTGGTGGGCGGCTTGGCAGTTGGTTGTGGGCTGCCACCATCGTTGCAGCCACCACTTTTACCGCTCTTCACCGGCTTGGTTTGGCTGAGCGCAGCGCCCCTGCTCATCCTCGCCGCCCGTCGCCATTGCTGCCCAGGTGGCCAGCGCCTCTTGCTGTGCCTGCTGGCCATGGTTAGCGGGATGATGGCGGTGGGGGGCGAGCGCGCCCTGCCCTCACCCAGCTTCATCGAAGCCGAAGCCACAGTGGGACGCGTCTTATACGTTGGTCATGGCACCGGTTTCATGGCGCATATTGATCATCAGCACCTTGCTCACCAGCGCCCCCTATTTGTTCGAGCCAATCAACCCCTAAATCTCCGCAGCGCCGATCGCATCTTTGTACGCGGTCGTCTCAGCCATGAACCCGGTCTCCATGGTGGTTTGCGCCCAGTGCTTATCGCGGTAAAGGTAGAGCGAATCCTTGCGCGCGAAGACGGTGCCCGCGGCTTTGCCTGGCAGGCCATTGAAAGCCTGGGCCCCCACCGCGATCTCGGCGCGGCCCTGCTTCTCGGCGAGGGTCGACCGCAGGCCCGGGATGCCTTTCATCAGGCGGGTCTCTTGCATCTTCTCGCGGTGAGTGGCTTGCACCTGGGCTTGGCCCTGGTGATGTTCGCCTATCTCATGCGCCTGATTGGCCTGGGCTGGGGAACCCGCCAAATCCTCCTCATTCTCGCTGCCCTTGGCTATGCTTGGCTAGTGGGGCTCAGCCTGCCCACCCAGCGGGCGGCGATTATGACGGTGGCGGTGGTTATCTATGGGCTTTCTTGGCGCAATGCCCATCGCCTGGGGCCGCTGTCCTTGGCGGTCTTGGTGCTGCTATTGTTAGATCCGAATCAGGCCCGCGAGGTTGGCTTTCAACTCAGCGCCCTGGCGGTTTTTGGCATTCTCACCATTGGCCTTGATATGGTTGCTTGGCGCCGCCGCGTCCTGCCCCTGCGGCCCTGGCCTTTGGATCGCCCGAGTTGGCGGGGACTGCTCTATCTCGGCAATGGCGCCCTCGATGGCCTTGCGGTGGGGCTGGCGGCCACCCTCGCCATTAGCCCGATTACGGCGGGGAATTTCGGGGAAGTTACTCCGCTTTCGCCAGTGATAAGCGTTATCGCAGGGCCCTTCCTCATGCTTACCCTGGCCGCAGGATTGCCTCTGCTCTTTTTGCAAGGATTGATCCCCCAAGGGCCCTGGGGCGGCTTAGTCATTCTGGTGGATCTGGGATTAGCGGGTTTAGTGCGCGTTGCCGAAGCGGCACCGGACTGGCTGCATGGGAGTTTGGTCCGGGTCAGCCCACCACCCCTGGCCACCTGGCTGCTCTGGTATGGCATGTTTATGCCCCTGCGCGGGAGATGGAGCCTGTTCTTGCCCCTCTTCCCCACCCTTGCCGTGGGAATATGGCTATGGGCCGCCTTTGGCTAATGGCTAGCGCGGGCTAATGGCTAGCGCGGGCTAATGGCGAGCGCGGCCCTCGTCCGAACTCAGCGGATCGAGGGTTGGGTGCCGGGGTAGAGTCGTCGCAGTTGCGGTTCGGCATAGGCGGTGAGAAGGGCGAAACGCTGCCCAAAGGCACTTTCATCGCGTCCTGGAGCTAGGCCACAGCGGCGCAATATCCGTAGTAGGCCATCGCGCAAATGCATCATTGCCGCAATGCTGCCTTTGCGCTCAAGGGTCTTTCGGACTAAATCATAGGGCGCGGTGGCCTGGCCGGTGCCAGCAAAGCAGGCATTGAGACCAAGGGAAAGGCGCCGCGTACGGCTGGGATGCTGCGCATCGAGTAGCGCCAGCAGCGTGCAGAAGGCAACATGTAAGGCGCTAGCAATATCGTTTTTTGTCGCCTGCTTGCGATTCCATTCCACCACTGGGGCCTGTGGTGCAGCGCTGCTGCGATTGCCTAAAAGTTCCGTTAGAAGACTCGTCGTGTAGGCAAAGAGGGGGGCGAAATCATCATCAAAAGTGGGCCCAATGCGCATCGCCCGCTTTTGGATATCTTCGCCCACCTGTTTGATCAGGCGTTCGATATGGGCTTCCGGGCTGGCGAAGCGCTGGCTGAGACTGTTAAACATAGTGGGCCTCCACAGGCCACACTAAGTCCTGGACTAGGTCTTGCAGGGGAAGCGGAAAGGATCTCTGAGTGGTGAGTCACTGCCCCTTGGCTTTGGCCCAGGCATCGCGCAGGGTGGCGGTGCGATTAAATACTGGCGCCTCAGGGCGATGGTCGAGATCGCTGCAGAAATAGCCTAAGCGCTCGAATTGCACGGTGGTGCCGGCGGGAATCTCGGCGAGGAAACTGGGGATGCGGGCCTGGCGAATCACGGTACAGGAAGCGGCATTGAGATTGGTCGTCCAATCTTCCCCATCGGCACAGGCGAGGGGGTCTTCGGCGGCAAAGAGGTGATCATAGAGGCGGACTTCCGCCGCCTGTGAATCCTCGGCATCCACCCAGTGGATGGTGGCCTTAACCTTGCGCCCATCGGCAGGAGCGCCGCCGTGCAGGGTATCCTCGTCAAGCTGGCAGCGCAGGCCAGTGACCCGTCCATGATCGTCGCAGAGCACCTCATCGCAGCGCAGGTAGCCGAGGCCGCGTAGGCGTACCTCGCCACCGGGGCGCAGGCGGAAGAATTTTTTCGGCGGATCGAGCATAAAATCATCGGCATCGATAAAGAGTTCGCGGCCAGCGCTGAGCTTGCGCATGCCCAGTTCCGGCTTCTCCGGATTGATCGGCACTTCCACTTGCTCGCGGCGATCGGGCGCCCAATTGGTAATTTCAACGGCGATAGGATCAAGCACCGCCATTACCCGTTCGGTCTCCACATTCAGCACTTGGCGAATGTGGTATTCCAGCAAGGCCCATTCATTGGTGGTATCGGTGCGGGTATAGCCCACCTCCTTGCAGAAGGCTGTAATCGCCGACGGTGGCACACCCCGGCGGCGCAGACCACAGAGGGTGGGCATGCGTGGATCATCCCAGCCGGCTACCAGCGAGCGCTCCACCAATTCCATAAGTTTGCGCTTGCTCATCACGGTGTGGGTGAGATTGAGGCGGTTAAATTCGTACTGATGTGGCCGCGGATCGATGGGAAGCTGCTCGAGAAACCAATCGTAGAGGGGGCGATGGGTGGCGAATTCCAGGGTGCACAGGCTGTGGGTGACGCCTTCGATGGCATCTTCAAGGCCGTGGGCCCAATCGTAGAGCGGGTAGATTTTCCAAGTGTCGCCGGTGCGGTGGTGGTGATCGAATTGGATCCGGTACATGAGAGGATCGCGCATCAGCATATTAGGATGGGCCATATCGATCTTAGCGCGTAGCACCCGGCTACCCGGGGCGCAATCGCCGGCGCGCATGGCGCGGAAGAGATCGAGATTTTCCTCGGCACTGCGGTCTCGCCAGGGACTATCGGTGCCGGGAGTCGTAATCGTGCCGCGGCAGCGGCGGATGGCATCTAAGTCCTGATCGTCGACATAGGCAAGGCCGCGTTCGATAAGCAATTCCGCCCAGTCGTACATCTGAGCGAAATAATCGGAGGCAAAGCGCACTTCAATATTCTCACGGCCGGTGAGCCAGGCGACATCGCGAATAATCGCATCGACGTATTCGACATCTTCCTTACTGGGGTTGGTATCGTCGAAGCGTAATCGGCAGAGGCCATTGAATTCGTCAGCAATGCCGAAATCCAGGCAAATCGCCTTGGCATGACCGATATGCAGGTAGCCATTGGGCTCGGGTGGGAAACGGGTAACCACCGGGGGTTGAACCCGTCCCTGGCGCAGATCTTCGGCAACCAACTGACGGATAAAATCGCTGCGCGGCTCTTCGCTAACCATGGCACTTCCTTCTTTACACTCGCGCTCTCAGGCGACGGCTCTCAGGGGCAGGGCGGCCCGGCGATGGCGATCAGATCCCACCCCGGGCCCAGGGAGCGAAGTATGGGGCCGGGTATCGACTTGCCAGCAGGTCCTCCCGCCCAGCATACGCGGATGGCAAAAAAGACTCCGGCCTTCGGATGTACAAGCTGCGGCGAGACCTTCTCCCGCTGGTCGGGACGCTGTCCCGCTTGTGGCACTATGAATAGCGTGGTGGAACTGCGCGCTGGCGAGGGCGGTCTGCCGCCTAACGCCCCCCGGCCTGCCGCCAGCGGCCCCGCCCTGGCCCTCCATCCCCTGCAGGGTGGAGAAGAAGATGCCATAGCCCGCCTTGATTCGGGCATTAGCGAATTTGATCGGGTCCTCGGCGGCGGTCTACCCCAGGGGGCCTGCGCCCTGGTGGGTGGCGAACCCGGCATTGGTAAATCCACCCTTCTCGCTCAGGCCACTGCGGGATGGGCGGCCCAGGGCCGAGTCTGCTATGTCACCGCCGAGGAATCCTTAGCCCAGGTCCGGGCCCGCTGTCTGCGCCTGGGGGTGCAGGCAGCCGCCGTAGATTTGAGCGCTGCCACCGATGCTGATGCCATCGCCCAATTGCTGCGCTCGGGCTCCCATATCGCGGTGGTGGTCGATTCCATCCAAACCGTGGCCACCGAGTCGGTAGATGGCGCCGCCGGCTCGGTATCCCAGGTCCGCGCCTGTGCCCAGATGCTGGCCGAAGCGGCACGGGCCGGCGGCGCCGGCCTAGTGCTGGTGGGACAGGTAACCAAGGACGGCAATCTCGCCGGGCCGCGCCTGCTTGAACACCTGGTCGATGCGGTGATTAGCTTTGAGGGAGATCGCTATCAAGACTTACGCACCCTGCGCGCGGTCAAAAATCGCTATGGTTCAACCAATGAAATCGGCCTTTTCCGCATGGGTTCCAAGGGCTTGGAAGAAGTCGCCGATCCCGGCGGTTGGTTTATCGCCAATCGCGATCATTTGCAGCCCGGTAGCTGCGTTATTCCCGCCCTGGAAGGCAATCGCTGCTTAATGCTGGAGGTACAGGCGCTGATTAACCCCACCGAGGCGCCGCAGCCGGCGCGGCGGGTCTCCGGCTGCGATGCCAACCGAGTGGCGATGATCCTTGCCGTGCTCACTCGCCGCCTGCGCATGCCCCTGGGCTCCTGCGATGTCTTTGTCAATGTCACCGCCGGGGCCCGGATCATGGAGCCAGCGGCGGATTTGGGCATTGCTTTGGCGCTGGCCAGCGCCTGGCGCGATGAGCCCCTATCGCCGGAATTGGTGGCCCTCGGCGAGGTGGGCTTGGGCGGTGAACTGCGCCCTGCCGGCCGTTATGAGTTGCGAGCCGCCGAGGCTCGGCGCCTGGGCTTTAAGCGGCTTTTGGGCCCCGGCGGTGGATCTGGTGCCGGCCGCCTGGTGGTCAATCGCCTTGATCAGGCCCTGGAGCGCGCATGGGCCTAAGCGTTGAAGTTCAGCTGGCCAATCTCGCCGGCACCGCCGCCTTCGCCCAGCTCATCGCCCCCCAGCTGCAAGCCGATGATTGGCTGCTGCTGGAGGGGGAAATGGGCAGCGGGAAAACCACCCTGGTGCGCCATCTCGTGGCTGCCCTCGGCGGCAATGCGGATGCCGTTTCCAGTCCCAGCTATGCGCTGATGAATGCCTACGTTGCCCGTCTGCCGGTATGGCACGTGGATGCCTGGCGCCTGCACGACGATGAGGGCTTTGCTGCCCTGGGCCTAGACGATTTAGCGGCAGGGGGGCTGGTTATCGTTGAATGGCCCTCGCGCATCCCAGAATTGGCCAACCTCAGCTGCGCCTGGCGGCTGCATCTGCGCAGTTTTGGCGGCGATGAACGGGCGGCAAAACTGAGCGTACCTCTTGGACGCCCAATGCCTGATTTGCCACCGCTCCTTCCCGCCTCCGCTTCCGCCCCCGTCGCAATGCCCTAAGGATTATCTTTGTGAATCAGCCTACCGGCCCAAACCCCGAGCAGGATAGCTCATCCTTCAGGATAGACCAGGCAACTGAGGCAGAGCTGCGGATCATTCGCATTGCGCCCAGCGGCAGTATGGGGGACCCCTTGGTGCAGGCCTATGCCGAGCGCCACCGCGCTAGCTGCGCCATCCAAGTTTTGAGCTGGCGCTATTTCTTCCTCGCTATTCCCCTGCTACTCATCAGCGGCAGCATCGGTAGCTGGTGCTGGGGCCCGGTGCCGCCACCGCCG
>REDX01000098.1 GCA_007695355.1 Planctomycetota bacterium | reverse complement strand
CCAGAGCGCCTCCGCATAAGGCTTGCCCGCGCTTCGCCAGCCGGCTTTGTCCGTAAGCGTATTGGTGGGTTTATAAACCCACCCTCCGTGGCTTACGCCCTTCTATAAGGCTTACCTGCGCCTCGCGCCTTGTGCTTAAATCCTTAGATTCCCCGCCCTAAACCCCCTTCGCCGAACGGCGCAGGCGCTCAGCGATGCTTTGGTTGGTGCGGGCCTGGTGGCCGGGCAGGGGCAGGAGTTGCTCGTGCACGGCATCGAGAATCCAGTCGGCCTGGGGGAAGTAGTCGGCTTCCAATTCCGGGCCGGGGCAGATCCAATTGCGCGAGCCAACCACCGCCACCGGGGCATCCAAGTGGCCGAAGGCGGCGGCTTGGATGGTGCTGGCCATGCCCTGGATCACCGAACCCCGCTCCACTGCATCGCAGGAGAGCAGCACGCGGCCGGTGCGCTTGGCGCTGGCGACCAATTCGGTGTAATCCAAGGGATTAATCCAGCGCGCATCCCAGACTTCGGCTTCGATGCCATATTTCTGCGATAGCTGCTCGGCGGCTTCCAGGGCGCGGTAGAGCACGGCGCCGACGGTAATAATGGTGAGGTCTTTGCCCTCGCGGCGCTTGGCCGGCTGGCCGACGGGGACTTCGTAGTAACCAGCTGGTACTTCGTCGACAAAGCGCTCGTCCATGCCGTAGAGGCGCTGGCTTTCAAAGAAGACCACCGGGTCAGTGCCGGCCAGGGCGGCGTTGAGCATGCCCTTGGCGTCATAGGGCGTGGCTGGGAAGGCGACCTTCAGACCGGGGATGTGATTGCACATGGCGGTCCAGTCCTGGGAATGCTGGGCGCCGTATTTGTTGCCCACCGAAACCCGCAGCACTACCGGCATCTTGAGCACACCAGCCGACATGCTCTGCCACTTGGCCATTTGATTGAACACTTCGTCACCGGCGCGGCCCAAGAAGTCGCAGTACATCAGTTCGCAGACCACCCGGCCACCGGCCAGGGCATAGCCCACCGCCGAGCCGACAATGGCGGCCTCGGAAATCGGCGAGTTAAACAGACGATGGTAGGGCAGGGCCTCGGTCAGGCCGCGATAGCAGGCAAAGGCGCCGCCCCAATCGCGGTTTTCCTCGCCATAGGCCACCATGGTGGGATCGATTTGGTAGCGGTGCAGCATCGCTTCAAAAATCGCATCGGTAACATTGTACTGGCGGGCCTTGGGCACCGGCTTGCCATCGGGCGAAACGCGGGTGCGCACCTTTTTGGAGAGCTGGGCGAGGCGGGGATTATTCTCGCTCACATCGTCGAGGTCCGGCGTGCGCTCTTCGAATTTCTCTACCGTGGTATTGGAAAACATCAGTTCGCCAATACGCTCGGGATGAATGCGCGGGCTCACGCTATCATCGATGGCCTTCACCAGCACGGCCTTGAGCAGGCTCACGGTGCTGCTTTGGAAGCTTTCTTGTCCTTTGGCTGCCAGCAGCTTGGCCTTGGCCAGGGTTTCGCCGTAGGCAACAATGGAGTCCTGCTGCTGCCACAGTTCGACTTCTTCCTTGGTGCGGTACGAACTGGCGTCGGAAGGACTATGGCCGGAGTAGCGATAGGTCATGGTTTCCAGCAGCACCGGTCCGCGGCCTTCTTCGAGCACCTTGCGCTTGCGCGAGATAGCGTCGGCCACCGCCAGCGGGTTATAGCCGTCGACGCGCTCGGCGTGCATGCCTTCGGGATTGGCGGCCAGGCCCAAACGGGCGACCATGCCATAGCCCATGGTTTCACCCACGGTTTGCCCACCCATGCCGTAGAAATTATTCATGAAATTGAAAATTAATGGCAGGCCGCCCTTGTGGGCATCGTCCCACAGGCTGCGGTATTGATCCATGGTGGCAAAGGCGATGGCTTCCCACACTGGGCCGCAACCGGCGGAGGCATCGCCAATATTGGCAATGACCAAACCCGGCTTTTGATTGACCTTTTTAAACAGGGCGACACCGGCGGCAATATCGGCAGAACCACCGACAATGGCATTATTGGGATAGACGCCAAAGGGGGTAAAGAAGGCGTGCATGCTGCCGCCCAAGCCTTTATTAAAGCCGGTTTCGCGGGCAAAAATCTCGGCCATGGTGCCGTAGACCAGGAAGGCGCGGGCCAAATCCTTGACGCTGCCGCCGGAAAAATCCGCTTCGACCACTTTGAGAATGGCACCATTATCAAAGGTGCTCATCACCTTCATCAAATCGTCATCACTGAGCTTGCGAATGGCGCTCATGCCCTTGGCAAGAATTTCACCGTGCGAGCGGTGGCTGCCGAGAATGAGATCTTCCACGCCCAGGGTCAGGGCCTGACCAACGGCGGAGGCTTCTTGGCCGATGGAGAGGTGGGCCGGGCCCATGTGATCGTAGGAAACGCCCTCGTAAGCGCCCTCCATTTTGATCTTCTGCAGCATGGTCTCAAATTCGCGGACCAGCACCATGTCCTCATAGACGCCAATCAAATCGGCATCGCTAAAGCGCTTGCGCTCATCGGCAAAGGAGGCCTTGTACTGGCACACCGGAATTTCCGGCGCCTTGAGCACACTGGGCTTGCGGACTTCTGTTGGATCAACGACTAATGATTTGGTCATGGAGGTATTCCTTGGGGGAGTTGTGTATGTTTAAAGCTCTGGCGCCGAGGGGTGGTTGGTGGATAGAATCGCGAAGCGATCCACCAAATTTTTAGCGAGCTTGCTCGCTAAAAATAACCCCGACAAAGCCAGGGGGGTAGGGCCGTCAGGCCCGTAGGGGCGAAGCCCCTGAGATTAAAGCGTGAACGCGATGTCTCTGACGAGCTCTGACACGGTTGGATGGGGGAAAATGGTTTCCTTGATTTCATTGAGACGGGTTTCGTTCTCAATCATGTAGGTAAAGCCATGGATCATTTCCGAAGCAGCGCCGCCAATAATGTGCACGCCCAGCAGCACATTGGTCTCGGCGTGAACCACGATCTTGGCCAGGCCTTTGCCGGAGTACTCGGCGAGGAAGCGGCCGCTGGCGGCCATGGGCATTTTGCCGACTTTCACCGGGATGCCGCGCTTTTTGGCGCCGGCCTCAGACATGCCCACCACTGCCACCTCGGGGCTGGTGTAGACCACGCCGGGGATGGCGTGCATGCGCATGCGATCGGGATGACCCAGGATGTGGTTGACCGCCACTTCGCCCTGGCGGCTGGCGGTGTGCGCCAGCAGCACCTGGCCGGTGACATCGCCGACGGCGTAAATGCTGGGGACATTGGTACGGCAGTTTTCATCCACCGGAATCGCACCGCGCTCAACTTGTACGCCGGCTTCCTCCAAGCCCAGGCCAGCGCCATTGGGGCGGCGACCAATGGCGACCAGCACCATATCGCAGACGGCCCGCTGCTCGGCGCCCTTGGGATCGCTGAACACCACGGCGTCGTCGTCGACGCGCTGGACCTTGCAGCCGAGGTGGAAGGTGACGCCCTTGCTGGCAAGTTCTGCGCGCAGCAGTTTGGCGATATCGGTGTCCATGCCGGGCAGGACTTCCTCCATCATTTCCACCACCGTTACCGGCACCCCAACCATGGCGAAGAAGCAGGCGAATTCTAAGCCGATGACGCCGCCGCCAATAATGGTGAGGGCCTTGGGCAGGGACTTAATTTCGAGAATGCCATTGGAATCCAGGACATGGGGCTTATCCAAGCCGGGGATCGGCGGCCGCGCCGGGCTGGAACCGGTGCTGATCATCAGGTGCTTGGCCCGGTACTGGATATCGCCCACGGCCACGGTGTGGGCATCGACCACGCGGGCGGTGCCGGCCACCACCTCGACCTTAAACTTTTTCATTAGGCCCTGGATGCCCTTGCGCAGGCCTTCTTGGATGCCGGCCTTGCGCTTCATGGCGGCGGTGAGGTCGAAAGTCGCCCCCTGCACGCTGACGCCAAATTCGCTGCTATGGGTGGCCGAATAAAAATACTTGGCCGAAGCCAGCAGGGCCTTGGTGGGAATGCAGCCCCAATTGAGACAGACCCCGCCGAGGGCTTCTTTTTCAATCAGCAGCACTTTTAAGCCATGGTGGCCAGCGCGCTCGGCGGCGACATAGCCGCCGGGGCCGGCGCCGATGATGATTAAGTCGTATTCAGTCATTATTAAAATCCTTTACTGGAAAGTCGAACCAAGCCCGGAGGGCGGGACGGTGTCCCGCCTGAGACCTTGGGCGCACCAAAAGCGTTGGTCTCGCGAGCGGTGTTGCGCGTGGATAAACGCCGGTTCCGCGAGCGGCGTTAAGGTGGGACACCGTCCCACCCTCCGTGTGCGCTTCGCGCGGAGGGCTATTGCGCCAACAAGACATCAATGTGTTCCAAGGCCTTCACGAGGTCCTGCAAGAACTTGGCCGCCGGGGCGCCGTCGACGGCTTGGTGGTCGATGGTCAGCGAGAGGCCGACGCGGTCGATAAAGCTGACGCTGCCGTCAGCCGCACGGGCAGGCGAGAGCACCGGCGCGCCAACGCCGAGGATGGCGACTTCGGGCACATTCAGTACCGGGGTAAAGTGCTCGATGCCCATGGCGCCGAGGTTGGTAATGGTGAAGGTACCGCCACTCAGCGCTTCAGGAGTGATGGTTCCGCCAATGGCGGCCAGGGCGAGGGGCTTGAAGGTGCTAGCGATTTGACTCAAACTAAGGGCATGAGCTTTGGGCAGCACCGGCACCATTAAACCGCGCGGGGTGTCGACCGCGATGCCGAGATTGATGTCGGCAAACTGGCGAATTTTATCGCCGAGGAAGTGGGCATTCAAAGTGGGGTGGCGGGGCAGCACCCGGCTCACCGCAAAAATAATCAGGTCGTTAATGGTGAGCTTGGGCAGGCCCAAAGCCTCTTGCGCGGCCTTGGCCCGCTCGCGCCAGGACTGCAGGGCGCTGGCATCGAAGCTGCTGGTCATGGTCAATTGCGCCGCGTCGGCCAGGGAGGCGCGCATGCGGCTGGCGATGACCTTGCGGATGCCCTTGACCGGAATGTCGGTGACTGCGCCGGGGGCGGCCGGGGCAGCCGGGGCCGCAGCCGGAGCGGCGGCGGGGGCAGCAGCGCTGGCGGCCTGCAGGTCTTCGGCGCGCACCAGGCCATCGGGGCCGCTGCCACGGGCCGGCAGCACCAGGGCGGGGTTGGCCTCCAGGGCGGCCTTGGCGGCGGGGCTCAGGCGCGGGCGACCGGCCAGGGCGGAGAGCACATCGCGCTCAATCACCAAGCCATTGGGGCCGCTGCCGGGGATGCCGGCCAGGGGCAGGGCCTCGGCTGCGGCCAGGGCACGGGCCCGAGGGCTGGAGCCGGCGCTGCTATCCGTTGCTGCGGCGGGAGCGGGGGCGGGGGCGGGGGCGGCGGGCGTAGCGGCTGCGCTTTCCGCAGCCGGGGCGGCTGGGGCGGCTGATTCCGCGGCGGCAGTTGGGGCCGCGGCAGTTGGGGCCGCGGCGCCGTCGGGGGCCAGGCCGCTGGCGTCTTCGCCTGCTTCGCCAATGGCGGCGATGGTGGTCATTACCGGCACATCGGCCTCGGCATCGAAGAAAATGGCGAGCAGGGTGCCGTCGGCCGGGGCCTCGACCTCCACCACCGCCTTATCGGTCTCCACCTCGCACAGGCCCTCGCCGGCCTTTACCGTATCGCCAACCTTTTTCAGCCAGCTTTGGATAATACAGGATTCAACGCTATTGCCCTGTTTGGGCAGGATGACGGGTTGGGCCATTAGAGGATCTCCGCTACGAGGGGACGGTATGCAGTGAGTTGGGGATCAGCAGGGTTAAGGTCTGAGACCAGGGTGCTGTGGCTGGTGGGCAGCTGCCAGGTGGCGGCGGCGCCGCGGCCGAATTTCTGATGGTTCATCGCCAGCCACACCCGGCCGGCGCGGGCACAGGCCAACTGTTTGACCTCGGCATCATCCAAGCTGGGCTCGCAGGGGCCCAGCTCGGGCAGTATGCCAAAGGCCGAGGTATAGGCGGCGGCAAAGGCCAGGCCTTCCATGGCGCGGCGGGCCATGGGCCCTACCAAATTATCGGTTTCCGTATTCAGCCGGCCGCCGATCAGCAGCACCTGCAGGCCGGGCACCTGGGCGCAGCGGTGGAAGGTGTCCACATTATTGGTCGCCACCTGCAGGCCCGGGCGCTTGCCCAGGTGCTCGATCAGGTGGAAAACGGTGGTCGAGCCATCGAGGTAAATCAGCCCGTTCTCGGGCAAAGTGGTAGTTAAAGTGGCGGCCAATTTGCGCACCGCCGCCTTCTTTTCCCGGCCATGGTGGTCGAGGCGGGTGCTAAAGCGCAGCGATCCCGCCACCACCGCGCCGCCATGCACCCGCGCCACCAGCCCCTGATCGGCCAGCCGCTGCAGATCCCGGCGCACCGTCATCTCGGAAATACCCCACTCCGCCGCCACCTGCGATACCTGCACCCCACCCTGTTCCTGCAACAGGGCGGTCAGGCGCTCCAGGCGCTGATGGGAAGGGACGGCGGCAGTCGTGTTCATTTATGTGCGAAACAACATAGTCGCACATTTTCGCCCATGCAAGCCCTGACTCGGCAAAGCCTGCACATTCAGTCTAAAAAGAGTCTAAAAAGGGACAGGCACTTTATTGGGAAAGGATAGGGAGCGCTATCTTGGAGTTCTGCAATCGGTTATGGCGAATTCAGGAATGCCATGATTTAAGGATCGACAGGGTTTTCGGCGCGACGAATCTTTGCCTGTCCCTTTTTTTCT
>REDX01000287.1 GCA_007695355.1 Planctomycetota bacterium | reverse complement strand
AGTCGGCTGGCATGGCGCGATTATACCCGACCCGGTCGCAGGGATGTTTTGTTGTTCTGGCCGCAGTGCACTAGCTAGGCCCCATCATAGCCCATTTTACAGCGGTATGTAAAAATGGCCCCGAGTCGCTAGGTGTCACCGGTCATGACCCTTACCCCGCCAACCAGTGAATAAACCTGCATGTCCCTAATTATCTTGCATGTCCCTAATTATCCGGGCACCCTGTACCAGCCCCACCGCAAGGTCTGGCCCATGGCAGGTTCGCCCGCCATGGGGTATGGACCTCAGCATTCCCGCGCTCAGGGCGGGGCTCGGGCCCAGGTGCATATGCGCTCAGCTGGGCCCTAGCGCGGTTTCAGGCTTTGCCACCAGGAGAGGAGGCCCAGTGCCCCATCGGTAACTACCCGCATGCCGGAGGGCTTTGGCTTAGAGGCCTTATTTGATGGGACAAACCAAGTCACCGCCACTTGCGCGCCCAATGAGCAGAGCGCAAAGATGTTTCTGTTTTCGGTAATCCGGCGCTCAATATTTCGGTGGCAGGCATCAAGGTCATCGACTAGGTGGGCGCGGTTGAGATTGCTCTCGGCAATCAAGAGCCGTTTACGCCATTGGGTAGTATTACTCACGGAGTATCCCTATCGAAGGCGGCATAGTCGCGGTGGAGTTGTTCGAAGGAGGCTTCGAAGAGTTTCCAAGATTGCCAGCGTCCGCGCAGCGAGCGCCAGGTGAGGTAGGCCAGGAGAGTGTAGATCAGGCCCAGGATACTGAGGACAAGCACCGGACTCAAGACCCATAGGGCGATAATCAGGCCAGCGGTGAAGGCCATAAGCGCCAGCAGGACGAGCACGCCCAGGGCAGCCCCCAGTCCAATGAGATGGACGAGCTCGTCGCGACCCTCCTGGAGCTCTACATGTAAGAGCTCCAGGCGGTTTTCGCCAATAACGAGAAGGTGCTTGGCCATGCGATGGGTTGCCCCCGCCAGGCCTTCGGTTTCACCGTTGGTTGGCTGCATGGTGATCTCAGCCTTTCTTGGAACAGCAGAATAAGCCGCGCGAAAGCATCAGGCCAACCAACGTGCCAACTCCGGCGCTAATGGCTACGGATGCATAGGGATGCACGTGGACCGCTCCGTCGATGGCTTTGGCGCCGTCCACTACTCGACACTTGACGCGTCCGTAGAAATCCCGGACGCCTGCAATGGTGGTAGTGTCCGCGCCAAGGGCAGTGGTTAAGCGCTCGCGGGTTTCGGCAATTCCCTCACCTGCGGCATCGGCAGTGGCGTCTAAGAGGGCGCGGGCAGTGGCGGCAAGGGAGGCGCTGGGATCTGAAGGTTTTGTCGACATAGGTATCTCCTGCTAGGGGTTGGCCTCAGGGCAATTCCCGGAGACAGCGGCGGATACTAATCGGTTGAGGGATTTCAGCGATGGGGTGTTTACCCCACCTCCCAGGAGCGATTCAAAGCCGTTGGTAAAATGGGGAAGAAAGTGCGATCCACAGTATAAACAACTGGTAAAGGCCGGGGATTAAGCCTGTTTCTGGGGGGTGCTTAAATTTTTCATGCGTATGTCCATTGCCGATAGGTAGAATCGCAGGCAGCCCCGTATGCGTCTGGTGGCTGGCGACCTGCCCTAAGCCAAGGGACGAACGATTGGGGAAGTCGTGAGAATGGATAACTCACCAACCGTAATGGAGGACATCATGGTAACAAATACGAGCAATATACGAAGGCGCTATCGCGATCTCTTGCGGCGCAGTCTTGGGCCAGGCACGGCACCAACGGCCAAAGCAACCCAGCGCTTTGCCAGCCAAATTTCCGCAGCCCACATTTCGATGATTGATTTGGCCATCATGCATGAACAGCTACTGCAAAAGGAAATGCCTACCGATGTCAGTAGCCGGCAGCGGCGCAGTATGACGACGGAGGCGGGGATCGTCTTTTCATCACTGTTTGGGGCAGCGCAAAGCGATGCCCTCGCTCCGGAATTCCCGCCGAAGGTTCATGAATTGCTGAGCACCCTGAGTCGGCGAAGTATCGATTTATCCGATGATAATGATCAGCTAAGCAAGCGGATTGAAGCCCTCCAAAAAGCCGAAGCCCTCCTTATGCACAGTGAACAAGCGGGGCGCAAGGTACGCATCGAAGCCGAGCGATTGCAGGAGCAATTGCGGCTGCTTTCGCGCCAGTTGATGAATGCACAGGAAGAAGAGCGGCGTAGTATTAGTCGCGAGCTTCATGATGTCATTGGCCAGATTCTGGCGGGAATCAATATCCGACTGGCCACGCTCAAGCATGAAGCCCAATTAAATTCCGCCGGACTTGATCGACACATTGCGCAAACTCAGCGATTGGTCCACAAATCGGTGGGGATCGTTCATCGTTTTGCCCGTAAACTGCGCCCGCCAGCCCTTGATGACCTCGGTTTGTTGCCGGCCCTTCAGGCCCATATTCGGGTGCTTACCCGTCGACATAAAATTCAGGTCACGGTGGCGGTTTGCTCTGACGCAGAGCAGCTAAGCATGGAGCAGCGTACAGCCTTATTTCGTGTCGCCCAAGAGGCTCTGTGCAATGTGATCCGCCATGCCCGTGCCAGCACCATTGATGTCCAGGTTGTCCGATTGGAGGGATCTATTCACATGGTTATTCAGGACGATGGGCGCTCTTTTGATGTCCAACGCATACAGAATGCACCGCGCAGTAAGCACCTCGGCCTGCTTGGTATGCGCGAGCGCGTGGAAATGCTGAACGGTACCTTTGAGATTGAGGCCCAGCCGGGAATTGGCACCACCATTAGGGTGACCATCCCTATGAATAAACGAGTCGGCACCGCTAAGGAAGCATCAGTGTAGGTGTCCCAGGTTCAAACCACCTAGATCCGAAGGAAGACGCTCATGTCGCAAATTACCATTTTACTGGTCGATGATCACACCATCGTACGGGAAGGTTTACTGGGATTACTTCAACTCAATCCGGCCTTAAAAGTGATTGGCGAAGCTCAAGATGGGCGCCAGGCCGTGGCGTTGGCTGGGCTTTTGCAACCAGATATAATCCTTATGGATATTGCCATGCCGTTGCTGGGTGGATTGGAAGCGACACGACAGATTTTAGCGGCCAATCCCCGTGCGAAGGTGCTTATCCTCACCGCCCACGTCGATGATGAATATGTCCAGCGGGCGATGGAGATAGGAGCTTCTGGATACCTCCTTAAGCACACCTCGGCCGCCGGTTTATATCGAAACATTAAAGATTTATACGATAATAATGGCCTAACGGTTTCCTCTCCCGAGCGGCGGAAGCGGAGGCCCTCAGAACCGATTACGGCGCGGACATCCCGCCTTACCCCCCGCGAGACGGAAGTACTACAACTTATTGCCGAGGGCCACGCCAATAAACAGGCGGCACATCACCTCGGCATTAGCGTTAAAACCATTGAGAAACATCGCGAGCACCTCATGGCGAAACTCAATATCCATGATACAGCTGGCCTCACCCGCTACGCCATCGGTGCCGGCATTATCGAAAACAGTCGTCAGTCCACCATTATCTGAAGGTCTGTACGTAGTTCACCCCATGGGAGTTCCTTGGCCTATGGCCATACTCCAGATTAAACGAGTTTGGACGGGATTTCCCACCAGCTCATCCCACGCCACGAAAGGGCAACTATGTTTCAATGGGCTATTCTCTTCTTTATTATCGCGATTATCGCCGCCGTCTTCGGCTTTGGCGGTATTGCCGGTGATGCCGCCTATATTGCCAAGATTCTCGCCGTCATTGGTCTGATCCTTGCCGTATTGAGCATCGTTTTCTACGGTCGCTCACGTCGTCGCCTCTAGGCTCCCCCAGTACCCCAAACCCGCCCGTCTCAGCCCGCCGCCATGCCCAGGCATGGCGGTGGGTTTCTCGGCATCATTCAGTGTGAGGAGTTCGTATGTTACGCATTATCTCGTTTGGCCTTTTAGGCCTGGGCATTGTTCTCATTATCGTCGGCCTTGGGGCCCAGGACTCTATTCACTCGAAGCTTTCGGAGGTCTTCACCGGTACGCCCTCCGATGCCACGGTGTGGTATCTCGCCGTGGGCATTGCTGCCGCGGTCGCTGGGGCTGCCGGAATTCTTATTGGGACGCGTCGTATTTAAAGGGGCTGCTTTCCCCCGATTCGCCTTAGGGGCGAAAATGCATTATAACTAGTCTGTATAAATGAATCTCTGTAGCTGCCAGGATATTTTCAAATCACTAATTGGCACGTATGCGCCGGCTTGGCGCCCTTCGTTTTTTTTACGATCGGCGACGAGGCGCGTTGGTGATGTGGTGTTTTGGGCTGGATGCTGCCTTTTCGGCTTTACCTATCCCGTCGCTGGGGCGGGGGGCTGTTCTGCTTGGCGTGGTTTCCCATGGTCGCGGTGGATTCCGCTTCTGTCAACTGCCTGGCGCAAGTCGAGGTCTTGACATCGGGGTATGTGGAAAGTTTAAATTTACGAGTCAAGAGCCCATCGTGACTTCGCAGCGAAGAAGATACTGTGGATGCTGTGGAAATGATCTCTGTTGCCGGTGGCCTTGGGCTGAGATGGGCTAGGACAATGGCTATGAGTAGCAATCCCCCCCTTGCCCCCGACGTTCTCGATGCCTTCGATGCCCTGGCCAGCCTGCCGGAAAGGGTGAAGGGTGCTTTGTTGGCGCAGATGCAGGAGCAGCGCTTTGCGGTGGACGATGTGGTCTGCCGCGAGGGGGAGGTTGGGGATCGTTTCTTTTTGGTATTGGATGGTTGCATTCGCATTGAGCGCCATCGCTCCCAGGGGGGGCAGGCCGAGGTGCATCGCATTCGCGCCGGGGATTATGCCGGGCTGACCAGCATCTTTGCCGAGCGGCCCCGCTCGGCCACCCTCACTGCGGTGGAGCCCACTCGCTGCTTGATGATCGAACGGGATGCCCTGCTGGCCCTGGTGGATGAGCATGCCGAATTGGGTAAAGGTTTACTGAGTTTTCTTTCCCGCCGTTTTCGCCTAGCGCGCAGCATCCTGGCTGACCATAGCCCTGACAGCAGCGATAAGCGCGCCGCCATTGCCGTCTTCGATGCGAAATCCTATGATCGCAGCAGTTTTGAGCGCACCTTTGATGAGCGTTTTCGCCTGCACTTTCTTGAGGCGCGCCTTAATCGGCACACCGCCAGCCTGGCCCTGGGCTTTCCGGTGGTCTGCGCCTTTGTTAACGACAGCCTCGATGCGCCGACCATCGCCGCCCTGGCCGAGGGGGGAACGCGGCTGATCGCTCTGCGCTGTGCCGGTTTTAATAATGTGGATATGGAGGCGGCCGGCACCTATGGCCTCACCGTGGTGCGGGTGCCCGCCTATAGTCCGCATGCCGTGGCCGAGCATGCCCTGGCCCTCTTGCTGACTTTAAATCGGCGCATTCATCGCGCCTTTAATCGCGTGCGCGAAGGCAATTTTACCCTCGATCGCTTGGTGGGCTTTGACTTACACGGGCGCACGGCGGGCATTGTAGGCGTAGGTAAGATCGGTCGCTGCATGGCCACCATTTGTTCTGGCCTGGGCATGCGGGTGCTGGGCTGGGATGCTTATCCGGACACCGCCTTTGCCGAGGCCATCGGCATGCGCTATGTCGAGCGCGAGGAATTATTTGCTCAATCCGATGTGATTAGCCTGCATGCGCCGCTGATGCCGGAAACCAAGCACTTAATTAACGCCGAGGCCATTGCCCGCATGCGCCGGGGTGTGTACCTTATTAATACCAGCCGCGGCGGCCTGATCGATAGCAAGGCCTTGATTGAGGGCTTAAAGAATGGCCATATCGGCGGTGCCGGTTTGGATGTCTATGAAGAGGAAGAAGGCTATTTCTTTGAGGATCACAGTAGCACGGTGATTCATAACGATGATCTCCTGCGCTTAATTAGCTACCCCAATGTGCTCATTACCAGTCACCAGGCCTTCCTCACGGAAGAGGCTTTAAGCAATATCGCCACCACCACTCGGGATAATATTCTCGCTTTTTTGAGCGGTGAAGAATTGGTTAATCAAGTACGAGGCAGCTAAGGGGCAGGGCTTGGCGATTTGTAATTTCCTGATAAGGAATGGCCCAAAAATCCGCCCGAGGTTGCGCCGGCTTGGTATATCGAGGCGATTCCTAGACATCTAGAAATAATTTAGGTGCCGGTCGAGATGGTGAGTATTGCGTAGCCGTTGGCCTGCGGGGGGTCGGTGAAGTCCAGGGCGGTCCCCCAATGCCGTTCAGTCGTCGTATGTGTATCGTCGCCGGGATGCCTCTTGGAAGTTTGTCTCACGGAGCCGCTGCGCCCACGGAGAAATCTCAGGGGACAGGCCCGGTTGGTCCGTGGCAACATATGGTTAAAGCCCCAGAGCCCTCCGTGTCTTCGTGAGAATTCCGTCATTTCCTTCAATAAGTCGAAACGATTTATTTACGATCACGGAACGCCATTGCCCTCCCAGCCCACCGCCAATGCCAGCCCACCGCGACCACCGCCGATGTCTGAGGTGATCCATCCAAGTCTGGGGTGTGCGGGTTCGCTCTTTTCTGGGGCCGCCAACAAAGCCAGCTCATGTGGTCGCCAACGTTCAGCCTTTGGTCACCTATAATGGCTTGCGAACGACGCTGTCCGACTCTGGTGAGCTGTTGGCTATTCCATAAATAATTTCTGTATAATGTTCACAAATAATTGTCGTAAATAGGGTTATGCGAAACAGATGAATGGCTGTATAATTCACGAACTGGACTTCGTGAATCTGAGCGCAGGCTTTTG
>REDX01000112.1 GCA_007695355.1 Planctomycetota bacterium | reverse complement strand
GCTGCTGGACAGACGCCCTGCAGCGTAATTGTGCCGCACCGCGTACCCTCAGCCCAGCGAATAAACGCCATCATTCCCGCCATGGTAAAGGCCTTCCTGATTTTATCGAAGAACGCCTGGATGCTACCTACTGGCGAGGCCAGCCCTAAGATATTCATCAGAACCCATGCGCTATGTGTTTGGGTTTACGGTGCTGTCAGTCCAGAAAATCTCAACGGGGCTAAAGTTCAATGACACCCGATCCCTGCATACGCTGCGACTAAGGAGTGATTGCGACACGTGGCAATGTGGTTGAGTTATCGCCATAAAACAGCATTGGCCTTATTGATGTTTAGACTTTTAGGCTACTGATCATGCGTACATGCCGCTCTTGCTGCAGCTGAACCAAAATGGCTTAAGAAGGCGGGTAATTTAGTTCGCTGATCAGTCGCCTGGCGATGGTTTTCAAGGCTTGACTAGCGGGATCGCTATTGCCCAGGGCAAAGGGGCGACGGCGATGGATAGCATCGCGCACAGCGCGGTCTCGGGGTAGCCAGCCAACCCAGGGCAAATCTCGGCGCAGGTAGGAGCGGGCCACCTGCTGTAGGCGCTGGTGGACTTTTCGCGCATGCTGTTCATCGTCGGCTTGATTGACAAGAATGCGCAGATCCCGACCGGGGTGCTGGATTTCCATGACTTTAATCAGGGCATAGGCATCGGTCATTGAGGTGGGTTCAGGGGTCACCACCACCAGGCACATACGGCTGGCAGCGAGGAGACTTAGGACTTCGCGGCCAATGCCGGCTGCCGTATCAATAACCAAGCTTTCATAGCCCCGGGCGGCAACGGCTAAATTTAAGACAAAGGCTCGTAATTCGGCTTCGCGCAGGCGGGTAAGCTGGTCGACGCCGCTGGCGGCTGGCAGGAGATCAATGCCATGGGGGGTAGGAAGAATGGCATCGGCCAAGGGGAGTTTTTCCAGCACCACCTCGGCTAGGGTTAGCTGCGGGGTTACCCCGAGGAGGGCATCGGCATTGGCCAGGCCGAGGTCGCCATCGACCAGCAGGGTGCGCTTGCCGAGGCGGGCAAGCATAACCGCTAGATTCACCGCAATACAGGTTTTGCCAACGCCTCCCTTGCCGCCGGTGATGGCAATGGCAGGCAGAGTTGGCATGCGATCAGCGGCCGCCGCAGCAGCACGGAGGGCGGCTGCCTGATCGTCGGGGTTGCTTAAGATATCAGTGGCCATGAGTCGACTTTATACCGCGCTCATGCGCTGAGGGCTGGGGGCCAAGATTCGGCTCGCAATGCTCATGGCATCGGCAGTACAAAAATCGTCGGGAACCTCCTGGCCGTGGGTGCAGTAGGCGATATTGAGGCCATGGCGGCGCAGGCAGCCGTAGAGCCGACCACTGGCTTCGCACTCATCCAATTTGGTGAGCAGGCAGTGCTCTACCGGCAGCAGGGAAAAGCGTTCAACCACCGCCGCGAATTCGGCGCGACCGGCAGTGGCAGCAATGGTGAGGGCCACCGACATTCCCGGAACAGCGCGGCAGAAGCCCTTGAGTTCATGCACCCGGGTGCCATCGGCGGGTGAGCGGCCGGCGGTGTCGACGAGAATATTGTCGCAGTCAGTCATGGTGGCTACGACTTGCCCGAGTTCGGCCGGGGTGCGGGCCACGGCAAAGGGCATATCGAGAAGATCTGCGTATGCCTGTAGTTGGTCGGCAGCGCCGACACGATAGGTATCGATGGTCACCAGGCCAACTCGCCGGCCATGGCGTAGCACTAGGTCCCCGGCCAGTTTGGCGATGGTGGTGGTCTTGCCAACGCCAGTGGGTCCGCACACGATCAGCATACGATTCTGCTGCCAATCGATGCCCGCCGTGGTTCGTAGGTGTTTGGCGAGATAGCGGCTGAGTAATTCAGAGCGCCGCGCTTCGGGTACCCGGCCACCGGCCTTGGCAATCACTTCATCGCATTCGGCGATAATCTCGGCGGGAAGTTCCCGCTCCTCGAGAAGCTGTGAGGTGGTGGCGCCGAGGTGGTCGGTGGGGACGCCATGGCCGCAGGCGAGGCGGGCCAGTTGGCGCCGGATGGAGGCGATTTCCAGGCTCAAATCGCCGCGATGATTGAGTTCCTCTACGGTTTGCTCTGGCACCATGGCACTCAGTAATTGGCGCGCTTGACTGGCTTCGTGGGCGGGGCCTGAGCGCGGTAGGGGGAGTTGGCCGGGTCGGCGTTGGCTTGGCACCGGGGCCGGGGCGGCGGAACGGGCCGCAGCGTTGGTTTCGCCTTCGGCTTCCCCGGCGGCCACCACTTCATAGCCGGTTTGGCGGCCGAAGAGACCAGCCTCCTTGCAGGTGCGGGTCTCAATAATCAGGGCCTGTGGGCCAAGATCCTTGCGGACTTTTTCCAGGGCCTCGGCGACGCTGCGCCCGCTATAGCTGCGTACAATCATTTTCTACTCCTGGTCGGCATAGCTTAGCCCTCGGCCCGTTGATCGGCATTGTTTTGATGGAGGTCGAGGGTGGCGACGACATTCACATCGGTGCCTGGGGGAAGTTCTGAATAACTAATGACGGCCAAATCGGGGAAGAAGCGGCTGGTGATCTGGCGCATTGGTTTGCGTAAGCCGGCGGTAACCAAGAGCACCGGTTCTAATCCGGCGGCCAAGCCCTCGCTTTGCGCTTTCCCGAGGCGATCCATTAATTGACTGGCCTCCGCTGGGGCGATGCCAATGCCGCCGCCTTGCTTGCCGCCGTTGACGCTTTGGGCTAAGCGCTGTTCGGTAACCGGGTGGAGAATAACCGCTGAGAGCTTACCTTCCTCATTGAGGAAGGGGGAAATGACGGCCCGGCCCAGTTTCGAACGAACAACCTCGGCAATCATTGTCGGATCGGCATCGGGAAGATCGGAGACGGCTTCGAGGATTTTTTCCAAATTATGCACCGGCACCTTCTCTTCGAGGAGGCTGGCGATGACCTTCTGCACCTTGCCCAGTTTGACATTTTCTTCGATTTCCTTGACCAGTACCGGTGACTCGCGCTTCAGGCTTTCCAACATGGCCTGGACATCTTCGCGGTTCAGTAGCAGATGGGCTTGGCTGCGGAGGAGTTGGGTAAGATGGGTGATAAAGACACTTGCCGGATCGGTGACGGCGTAGCCCAAGGCTTCGGCTTCGGCGCGGCGGCCTTCTTCAATCCACAGGGCATCAAGCCCGAAGGCCGGCTCTTTGGTGGGTAGGCCTTCGATAGGTGCGGCAACGCTGCCGCCATCGATGGCTAATAGACGTCCGGTCACCAATTCGCCGCGCGCCACCTCTTCGCCATAGATGGTGATGCGATACACGTTGGGGCCTAGTTGAATATTGTCCTTAATCCGAATTGGCGGGATTAAAAGGCCGTTCTCGCGGGCCAATTGTTTACGTAATTTGGTAATACGATCAAGCAGGGTGCCGCCGCGCTCTTTATCAACCAAGGGAATTAAGCGGTAGCCAATCTCGACGCCAATGCGATCGGCGGTGAGATTGTCTTCCACTTTTTCTTCGGCCTGGGATTGGTCCTGCGCCTGCTGGGCCAGTTCGACGACCCGGGTCTTTTCTTCGCTTTCGACATTGCGCACTTGGCTCCAAATGATCAGCAGGGCGGTACCGATAATGGCAAAGGGAATAAAGGGCATGCCGGGAACCAGGCCAATCCCAAGCACCATACAAGCCGCAACAATCAGGCCCTTGGATTTGCTGACCATCTGCTTGGGCACTTCCTGGCCGATATTCTCCTCCGAGCGCGCCTTGGTAACTAATAAGCCGGAAGCGATGGCGATGAGTAGGGAAGGCAGGGCGCTCACCAGGCCGTCACCCACGGTAAGGATGGAGAAGGTTTCAATGGCCCGGCTAAAATCCATGCCCATTAGCGACATGCCGATAATAATGCCGGCAACCAAATTAATCGCGGTAATGATTAAGCCGGCGATGGCATCGCCCTTGACGAATTTCGAGGCGCCGTCCATCGAACCGTAGAATTCGGCTTCGGCGCTAATTTTGGCCCGGCGCTCTTTGGCCTCGGTTTCCGAGATTAGGCCGGCATTAAGATCGGCGTCGATGGCCATCTGCTTGCCCGGCATGGCATCTAGGGTGAAACGGGCCGCCACCTCGGAAACTCGCCCGGCGCCCTTGGTAATCACCACCAATTGAATAATAATAAGAATGAGGAAGATGACGAGACCGACAACAATATTGCCGCCCACGACGAAATTACCGAAGCTCTCAATAATCGCTCCGCCCTCACCATTGAGGAGGATTTGCCGGGTCGTGGCCACATTCAGGCCGAGACGAAACAGGGTGGTGATCAGCAGCAGGGAGGGGAAGGTGTTAAATTCGAGGGGCTCGCGGGTATTGAGGGTAACCAGCAAGACGACCATGGCGAGACTGAGATTGGTTGCCAGGAGCACCGAGAGCAGGCCGGTGGGCAGGGGCAGGACGAGAATGCCAATAATGCCGACCACGGCCACGGCGAAGGGAATTTCCGTCCGCTTAGCCATCCGCTCTAGGGTCGTCGGTGGTAATGTCGCGAGGGGGTCGCTCATGGAGGCTCCGGTGGCACCGCAGACATCTGCGGTGGAATCCAACACCCGTGTTGGGATTGGCGGCGCCATTCCCGACTGAGAGCTGGTTCAGGAGGGACATGGCGTGAGTCGTGCCAATGCTCTCGGATATCCCTATACTGGAGTACATTGATCGATGTGGTAAGAATTACTTGCTTTTGTAGGCTTAGCCTCACCGTTTTGCCATGAGTTCCGATGCTTGGCTTGCTCTGCTGATTACCCTCGCTGCCATGGCTACTTTGGCCTGGGGGCGTTTTCCCACCCATGTGGTCTTGCTGGTGGCTTTGGCTGCGCTGGTGGTTTTAGACGTGGTGCCGGTGGGGCGAGCCTTAAGCGGCTTTGCCAATTCCGGCGTGGCCACCATTGCGGTTCTCTTTGTGGTGGTTGCCGGGGTGCGCCATGCCGGGGTTTTGGACTGGCTGGGTCCGCAACTCATGGGTAAAACCGGGAGCGCCCAGCGCGGTCGTCTGCGGGTGATCTTGCCGACTGCTGGGGCTTCGGCATTCATGAACAATACACCGGTGGTGGCCCTGCTGATTCCGGTGGTTAGCGATTGGTGCCAGCGTCATCGGATAAGTCCCTCGGCCCTCCTCATGCCCCTGAGTTTTGCCGCTATTTTGGGCGGTACCTGCACCCTCATTGGCACCTCCACCAATCTCGTGATTGATGGCATGATGGCTGATGATGGGCATCCCCGATTTGGTTTGTTTACCCCTGCCCTCATTGGTGTGCCGGTGACCCTGGCGGCTCTGGTGGTCATGCTGATAAGCGCCCGGTGGCTGCTGCCGCAGCGCCAGCCGGCCTTGGACAGCAGCAATGACCCGCGCCAGTTTACCGTAGAATTACGGGTTGATGCGGATTCGGCAGTGAGCGGTAAGACTATTGCTGAGGCTGGTTTACGCCATTTGAGCGAGGTCTATCTCGTGGGCATTATGGGCTCAGAGGATGACGAGCAGCGCTTGGTCCGGCCCTCTGATCTGCTGCATCCCGGCGATCGTCTGATCTTTGCCGGCAGTCGCGATGGGGTTGCCGAGGTGGCGAGCCGCAAGGGTCTTTCTCTGGCGGTGGATAACCATTTGCGCAAGGATGGCACCCATCATCGCGCGCTGGTTGAGGTGGTGGTGGCCCACCACAGCCCGCTGGTGGGGTGCAGCATTAACCAGGCGGCTTTTCGCACTCATTATCACGCTGCGGTGGTAGCGGTGGCCCGCCACGGTCATCGCATTGAGGGGGGTATCGGCGACCACGTCCTCGCGGCTGGCGATATTCTCCTTTTAGAGGCCCTGCCAGTCTTCCACGAGCACTTCGCTCACGCCCCGGACTTCGCCATGGTGAGCCGTCCTGACGTAGCATCGGTGCGTAACCATGCCCGCGCCCCCATCGCCCTGGCAATTCTGGCGGCCATGGTGGTGCTCGCCGCCACCGGCATTTTACCCATTCTCTCAGCGGCCATCCTCGCCGCCGGGGTCATGCTGCTCACCGCCTGCTGCTCTCCCAGCCAGGCGCGCATTGCCATTGAAGGGCGCTTGCTTTTGGCCATCGCTGCCGCCTTTGGCCTTGGCGCCGCCCTTGGCCATACTGGCGCCGCCGCGGTAATGGCTGGGCATTTGGTTTCCCTCGCCGCCGCCGATCCCTGGTGGACTTTGGTGGCGATCTATGTGGTTACCGTACTGATTACCGAGCTGGTTACCAATAATGCGGCGGCGATTATTATGTGGCCAATCGTTACTGGGGTTGCCGCCCGCCTGGAAGTCTCGGTCCTGCCCTTTGCCATGGCCGTCATGATTGCCGCCAGCGCCAGTTTCCTTACCCCCCTTGGTTATCAAACCAATCTTATGGTTTCAGGGCCGGGCGGATATCGCTACACTGATTTCTTGCGATTCGGCGCCCCGGTGGCTCTTACCGTTGCGGTGGTTACGCTGGGGCTTATCCCTTGGTTTTTCCCTTTTGTTTAGGCTCCATGTGCAGTAACTATCCTGTGCTAATAGCTAGCCGGAGTCCGTCCCACGGCTTGTTTAAGCCTGGCCTGGGCTTGTTCTTGCATGCCGTCTATCATGTCATGGAGGGTGGCGCAGAGCCACAACCACAGTGGTGAATTTTCTTGGTAATCGGCCGGGGCATGGTGTTCCACCCGTCCCTGGTTTTGCAGTTTAATCGCCTTGCCATAGCTTTCTCGTACAGCCGGATCGTAAACCGCGCAGCAATGGCCGCCGTTCTGCCGGACCAGGGAGAACACGGGAATGTCCGATGGGCCATCGGC